>REEF01000617.1 GCA_007695205.1 Planctomycetaceae bacterium | reverse complement strand
CGCGGGCCACAGGGAATGGTTGGCGAAGACCCGCGTTCGACGCTCGCGGGCCACAAAGGGAATTTGGTGCCTGTCACCTTTTCTTATCGTTTGGTTACGGCGTCTTAGTCGACGCGTTCTCCGGCGATATGGTACAAGGCCCACGTGTTGCCGTCGGGACCGGTCCAGGGTGCCAGCGTCAGGCGTCCGGTAACAGCGATCGGACGTACCGTGTACGAGGTCGATGCGCCGTCGAGCATCTCGACCAAGATCACGTGATGCGCCTGCTCGCCGGGGCCGAACTTGCAGTCGGTGTTCATCACCAGCGGAAAGCTCTTGATCCCCGTCTGCTGGAAGATGGCGGGGAACAGGAACCCTCGAATTCGCACCCGCTGGCCGTCCAATTCGCGAACTCGATCGGTTGCCATCCATGGCTCGAACAACTGGTCGGCCTGGATGTTCACTTTCAAATCATCGAAGGTAATCGTTAGCAACTGGTCTTTGTCGCGGGCACGTCGATGGGGGCTGCTGCGGGCAACAACGGCTGGTGACGACGATTCTTTGTCCGCGGGCGACTTCGTATCCCGATCCGCCGGATCTTCCGCGATGGACGGATAGTCGCCTATGTCGGGAGCGACCTGTGTCCGGCAACCGATCAGCAGCGCCAGCGCCCCTCCGATGGCCACTAACCTCAGGCCGCGGCGTAAGCAGTTCATCCATTCCATCGGCATCGCCGAGTCTCCGGGCCATCCGGCTGGCAATCAGCGCTGGACCGAGACTTTCGGAAAGCCCAGGCCGTCGAGCGCTGCAATGGCGTCGGCCGACTCGAACGGAGCGTCCGTAAGGACATAGACGACTCGGTTATCCAAGCGGTCTTCGCTGGCTTGTTCGGCCAGTGTGACCTCCGCTACGCCTGTGTGTTTTTCCAGTTCTTCCTTGATCTTCGAAAAACAACCGGCTTCGCAATGCATGGTCGGCACGCTCAGCGAAACGGTCTGGCCTGCCGGAATGATCGGCGTTGCGGATTGTGCGGGGGAATCTTCCTGTGAACCGCACCCGCTGGCCGTCACCAGGCAGAAGACAAGCAAGAGACAGGCTCCTGACGCAAACAGTGTTCGAATTTTCAATCGTTGGTTCATGGTATCTCCTCATGCGGCCCTGCGGCCGTCATCAAAATCGGTGGAAATCCCAGGCATCCCGACCTGTCGGAGAACGACTCCAACGGAACACCTTGGGGAATGGTGTTTTCGGATCGCGACGATAAACCTGATGCGGAACCCGAGCCCAAGTCGATGGTGGCGATGGAGTAGGTAAAATCGCTGTGCATCGCTCGGCTGCGGTCCATTCGCCGATTGGGTTCCGGGATCAGATGGGATGGGCGAGGCGTGATGACGGCCAGCTCGGGTAATCCGAACGACTGTTCCCGGACGGAAAACACCAGCGGAGTTCCGGCGTCCACCTCCAGTCGCAGGTCCGCTCCCTCGCGAGGCAGCAGATCGAATCGGGCTTGCCAATGTTGTTTGGCGCCCTCTAGTTCATGTCCCAAGATTTCGGCCGAATGAACTCTTCCAGACACGGCCTGCAACCAAATGCGTTGCGCGTCGCGGGGCGAGTTCAATCGGCACTGGAGGATCCGCCGAGTTCCTTCCAGGCGATCGTCACGCACCTCGAGGACGGGGCGAGAGAACGGCGGCAACGGCGCGGGTGCGACGAAGTACTCCTGCCCATCCTGCTCGACAAATTCCGGAAGCCGTCGCCGCTGCGTCCCTTCGGGGATGAACTGCGAAGTCCATTCGTCCAGGTCGCGATCTCCGCTAAACCACCAAGCTTGCTGCTGGTCGAAATCCACGCCGTACGACAAACTGTGCAGCCGGGGACTGCTCGGACTGGGTAACGTGCCGACATAGCCGGCGATCATCAGCAGCGCTGCGACCAGCTTCGAAGCCGCTGCTACCTTGAACAGGCTGGCGCGGGACATCCATGCAAGCGGCGGTAAAATCAATCCGGTCAGCAGCACCGCCGTGGGTACCAGCATGAAGGCCCCTAGGAAGGTCAAGGCGTTGGCCGAGATGACCAGCAGCGGAGCGTGAATCATGATGGCGGGGATGACTAGAACCACCGACCAACGGACAGCCGTGACCGAAGGTGATCGATCGGATGTGACGCTCAGAAGAGCCCAGAGGCATAGGCAGCCAAACAGCAGCGGGAGCAGCGCCAAGGGGGCTCCGCCCGGGGCCCATACCTGGACGGCCACCAATGCCAGAGCCCATCCCAGGACGGCGCTCGCCAAAAACTCCTGCGGCCGGACCCACGCACGCAGCACGCCCACCATCAACATCAGGATGCCGAATGCTCCCAAGTGGAATGCCAACACATACCGCAAGCTTTGATACAAGGCGGCTTCGGTGAAGCGTTGGTAAAGCAGGTAACTGATCCCGCCGATGATGGCAGAAGACACCAGCATGGCGATCAGGATGCCCATCAATCCCAGCAGGATCCTGCTGAAGGCGATGCGTCGACGGCTGACCCCCCAGCCTAGCACAAGCAGCGTGGCAGTCCACGCGAGCATGGCCAATGGCCAGCCCCAGGCCAACGGATACACCACCATGTGCCCGCCCAGGGTATTGAAGTAAGCGACATTGGACGCGTAGCAATCGTGTAGCGGCAGATTGCCGAAGTGTCGTGCCAGGCCCAACACATAATCGCCCAGATGCTGCAAGCTGGCTAGGCTGACATTCTCCGGGTGATCCAACATCGTGTGATAATGTTCGAAGTGGTTGATATACGCGATGTTCAACCCGGCCACATGCTGCTTGTAGTGACTAAAGTCCGTGTTGAACGGCATCCGCTGGTAAAAGTCGTCCATCACGGAATTGGCGCGTGCCCCGACTCGAGCTCGAGCCAGTTGGCGGACCACGAAACCATTATTGGGCGAGGTTTCGAACATCAGGGCTGGTCCGGAGGTGCCTCGCGCTTCCAGCCCCAGCATGACGCCGACTTCCTGGAACCAGGGATGGTCCCGGAATGCCTTGGCGCCGCCCATATCGAATTCTTCTTGATCGGTGAAGACAAAGATCACGTCGTTCCGCAACGGCGGTCCGGCTTGCAGGGCGCGAGCGGCCTCGAGCATCGCAGCGATCCCTGAGAAGTCGTCGGCAGCGCCGGGCCCCCAAGGCACCGAATCGAAATGAGCGTCGACGGCGAACGCCTTCGTCGAATCGGTACCGCGAAGCCGCCCCAACACGACTCGCCAACGCGATACGCGACGCTTGCCTGTCTTCTCGTACCGTAGCACCAATTCGTTCTCGACGCCCATCCGCTCCAGTTCCTCCTGGATGTACTGGCACGCCAAGTCGTTGCGGATGGAGCCCGCCGGCTGCGGCTCGGTACAGTTCAACGCGATATGACGGTACGCGCGTTCCGCTGAGAAGGCCTCCGGCGGCGCCTCGGCCGGTACGGGCCGTGGCGCCAGGGACATCCAGTAGGCGAACATCGCCGCTGCCAGCACTGCCAGCAAAGGGAACGCGTTACGGAACTCGGTTCGCGTGTTCAAGGTCATCACGGCAATGGTCGTCGATCAGTCCGTCTTCGTGACATCGTAGCAGAGGATCGCATCGCCCTCGCGCAAGTATAAACGGCCGCCAACGATCACCGGATGCGACCAACTGGGACGATCGCCGCTGCCGGGGATCCGGAACGAGCCACGTTGTTGGAACCCTTCCGGCGTCGCTTTGACCAGCGCGATGACGCCGTTTTGCCAACGAATGTACAAATGGCCATCGGCGGCCGCCACCGCGGCCGACCCGCGACCCGGACCGCGTTCCTTCCATACGATCTGGCCAGTCAAAAACTCGGCACAGTAGGGGATGCCCTGGTCGTCCGTATCGCCGTACAGATAATCTCCGACCAGCACCACACCGCCGTGCTTGTTCGTCAGTTCCGCGTTCAACGGGTACACGGTTTCGATCGCGACCGCACCGTTGTCGCCGGGAACCTGGCGCAGCAACGCGCCGCCTCGCCGATACCCGGCCGTGAAAAAGACCAGGTCGTCACGGATGATCGGGTTGGGGATCACCGACGTCGTGCGGTCGATATCGTAGGTCCACAACAAATGACCATCTTCTGCTCGCACTCCCAACACGCCGCCTGCGGTTGTATTGACATACACCCGCGAGCCTGCCACTTCGCTGATCATGATCGAGGCGTGCCCGGCACCACGGTCGTTCTCCCAGACACTTCGCCAGATCTCGTCGCCTGTCGTCTTGTCCAGAGCCACCATCGTGGCTGTTCGCCCACCCGGCGTGCAGATCAGACGCTGGCCGTCGATCAACACCGATTCGCTGTAACCCCAGATGTCGCCCTTCTGGCCCCCGAAGTCCTTGGCCATATTTTTTCGCCAACGTTCGGCACCCGTTGCGGTTTCCAGACAAACCAGATCCCCGTGCGGAGTCAACACGTACAACAGGTCTCCATCCACCGTCGGGGTCGATCGGGAACTCTGCCAGTCGTCTCGGCCACTGGTCCAGGCCGGTCCCAGCCGAGTCTTCCAGATCACGGTACCATCGGTCTTCGAGAAACACACGACGTACTCGTCGGCATCCTGGACGATCGACGAACCGTCACCCAACGTGTACAGCCGATCTCCGACGATGGACACGCTGCCATAACCTCGTCCAGCACCCCGAGCTTGCCATACCAGCGGGGGACCATTGTCCGGCCATTGAGTCAGCAATCCGGTGTCCGACGACACCGCATCCCGCAAGGGGCCTCGAAACTGAGGCCATTCGCCGGAAACCGTTGGAAACTGAGCTACGACTACGGACGACAATAAACAAAGCCCCAGCCACAGACTTTTCGCTAACAATCGCTTCAACATACAGGTACTCCTTGGATGATCAGGCATCGCCACTGTCCTCTTACGATACCATGCCCCGCATCGGGTTCCCAGACCCTAGTCCAGACCGCAGTACCACCACCGATTGCGCCGCGACCAGGTACTGCGGGGATTCGATCAACGGTTGCTGGTCTTCCGAATAGATATCTTCGGGACTGGAGCGGCTGGTATCACAGACCAGATGCCACCGTTTTGGTGTAAACTGCTGGATCTGGAACGCGAGGTCTTTTTCGTGAGCATTGATCATCACGTACAAATCGACGTCCTCTTGCGAACGGCCGTCCAGGAAAAAGGCCAGATGCCTGGAATTGGCGGACATGTCGACGTCGCGGCCCGTCCCGTACCAGCGGACATCGTCTCGCCAGAAGCGGCTGCGAGCGATGGAGGGATGCGCTTTGCGGAACGCGATCATCAGGCGAAAGAACCGGAAGATATCGCGATTGGCATCCAAAAGACGCCAGTCCAGCCAGGTCGTTTCGTTATCCTGGTTGTACGGGTTGTTATTGCCATGCTGGGTGTTCAGGAACTCGTCGCCCGCGACGAACATGGGCGTGCCGTTGGAGACCATCAGCAAGGCGAAGAAATTGCGGACCTGCCGTCGCCGTAACGCCAGCACCTCGGGCGGTGCGCCCTGGTCGCCTTCCCAGCCACAATTCCAACTGAAATTCTCGTGGTGCCCGTCGCGATTGTCTTCCCCGTTGGCTTCGTTGTGACGCAGGTTGTAGGAGACTTGATCGTACAGCGTGAACCCATCGTGCGAGTTGACATAATTGACGCTCTGATAAGGATGATAAGCGTTCATCAGATCATCGGGAAACAGATCGTCGCTGCCGTACAGACGACACATCACGTCCTTGATGCAGTCGCTGTCCCCACGCACGAACCGTCGCATGTCGTCGCGGTATCTGCCGTTCCACTGGAACCATCGTTTCCCAGGAAAAGCGGCGCCCAGTTGGACCAACCCGCGCGCATCCCACGGTTCGGCGATCAACCGGATCTTCCCCAGGCTCGGATCCGAGCGGATGGCCGAAATGATCGCCGAATCTCCCCAGGAAACCGAACCATCGGAACGCCGATTGAAGACCGACGCCAGATCGAACCGGAACCCGTCGACGTGACAACGCTGGACCCAATGCCGCAGGCTGTCCAGAACCATGCGCGCGACGTATCGGTTCGCACAGTGCAGCGTGTTGCCGGTTCCAGAGAAGTTCTGATACGGCCGCTGAGGGTCCCCGGTCGTCATGTAGTAGGTGCTATTGTCGATGCCCTTGAAACTGTAACACGGCCCGCGATGATCACCCTCGGCCGTGTGGTTGAAAACGACATCCAAAATGACCTCGATCCCCGCCGCGTGCAACGCCCGGACCATCTCGCGAAACTCGTTGTGCGCATTGTCCGGCTCGACCGCATACTGCTCGTGCGGCGCAAAAAAACTCAAGGTCATATAGCCCCAATAGTTGCCCTCCTGAGGATCGAATTGATGGACCGGCAGCAGTTCTACCGCAGTCACACCCAGCTCTTTCAAATAATCGATCCGTTCGATGACACCCAAGAATTTCCCCCGTTTTTCTGGTGAAACGCCGCTGCTGGGGTGCTGGGTGAAGCCCTTGACATGCATCTCGTAGATCACCAGATCATGTTCATGGAAGGTCCAAGCGGGCGTTTCGTGACGCCAATCAAAGGGGGGCTGATGCTGGTGAAGTACGCCCAGCGGAGCTTGGCCATCGTTGGGGCCGGGGCTCATCGCGGCATCGCGGTCGAACGTTTCGGGGAAGAAAACACTGGATGCGTAGGGATCCAACAGGATCTTTTCCACATCAAAGGCATGCATGTCGTACTGGCCGTTCGTCTTCGGCCCGTCGACTCGATACGCGTAGTACTTGGCGCCGCGCATCTGAGCCCGCGGGATGCGGCAATGCCAGATGCGACCGGACTTGTTGCGCAAATGATCGAACCGATACTCCAGAACGGGTTGTTCGACATCGTCCTCGATGTACAACAGCAGGGTCACCGCCGTGGCGTGTTTCGAGTACAAGGCGAAATTAAACGCCTCTTCACCCGCGATCCACGTTGCTCCCAGAGGAAAAGCTGCCCCTTCAACTGACTGCCAGCTCCGCATCATCATTCCTTCCCACATCCGAGCGATATCGGAGAGTCTACCTTACAAATTATATCTCACGAAGCGACCTCGAAGGCGTGACATGAGCTTACGTCCAAAGAACGTCGAGCAGAAGCCCCCCGCTGGCACTGCCCTTCGACAGTGAAATCTTAGCGGGTGACATTCTGGCCTTTTTGTCAGCCGCTGGCTTGACCATAATGAAGCCGCCTCGAGATAGCGACGGATATCGCGTTTTTCTTGATTTCCTTTTCCACCTGGAGGATCGTTCCATGCTCCGAACATCCAACTCGACGACTCGCCGACAGTTTCTCGGTCATGGTGCTCGCTTGACCACGCTTGGTTTCACCGTCCCTTGGCTTTGGACTTCTCGTGCTGCAGGCTACCGTTCGCCCAACTCACAATTAGGGGTCGGATGCATCGGCGTCGGCGGTCGTGGTACCTACATCGGCAATCTGGCCTGCCAATTGGGTGTCAAAATCGCTGCTGCGGATGTGGATCGGCATCGATCCGAACGATTCGCGGGTAGCGGACCGTGTGTCGCCTACACGGATTACCGGGAGTTGCTGGACCGAAAGGATGTCGATGTGGTCACCATCGGGACCCCCGACCACTGGCATACGCGAATCTGCATCGACGCGATGAAGGCGGGCAAGGATGTGTTCTGCGAAAAGCCGTTGACGTTGACGATCGACGAAGGCAAAAAGCTGTGCCAGGTGGCTCGTGATACCGGCCGCATCCTTCAGGTGGGGACTCAGCAGCGCGCCAGCGCTCAGTTCCTGCTGGCCGTGGCGATTGCGCGGAGCGGGCGATTGGGCGAACGGATCAAGGCCACCTGTGGCATCGGACCGGCGCCGGGCAGCGAGCCTTTTCCGACAACGGATCCTCCCGAGCATCTGAATTGGGATGCCTGGCTGGGGCAATGCCCGCTGGTTCCCTACACGCCGCAGCGTTGCCACGGCAGCTTTCGCTGGTGGTTGGAATATTCCGGCGGGAAGATCACCGATTGGGGGGCTCATCACCTGGATATCGCCCAATGGGCGTTGGGGTACGAGCATTCCGGGCCGGTGACCGCCGAGGGCCATGGTCAGTTTTCGAACTTTCCCGAGGATGTCGATCCGGTCGATTTCTTTGCGGGTCGAATCGCCTTGCCCAACGGATTCAACACGGCAACAACATTCGACGTCACCTTGACCTTCAAGAACGGATCGTCGATCGTGACGACTCCCGGTGCGAACGGGATCCTCCTGGAAGGTGAACGGGGCCGCATCTTTGTCAATCGAGGCAGAATCACAGGCAGGCCGATCGAAGAGCTGACGCCAGCGGACCGAGACCATTTTGCGGAACAGGTTATCCGCTTGTATCAGGGGCGATCGATCGACCCGCACGCGGTGACGACCGACGAGGCGAATACGGGGATCGATCAAGCTTCGCCGGACCTGATGGCCAATTTCGTCGAGGCTGTCCAGGATCGTCAGTTGCCGATCTCGGACGTGTTCACTCACCATCGAACCGTTAGTTCCTGCCATCTGAGCAATATCGCCATGTTGCTACGCAGGAAGCTGAACTGGAACCCGGAAACGGAGGATTTCATCGACGACCCCCAGGCCAGCGCCCTGGTCAGCCGGCCGCAACGGGAACCGTACACGATTTCGACCTAACCACGCGGCCTGGAAGCCCGCCCCATCGTTGCATAAAAAGTGGGACGGATTGGCAATCCGTCCTACTTGGTGACGACACCTTTCTTCAGGATCAGGTTGGCATACAGGGCCGTTTCGCTGGTGGCGACTACGGCGTAGGCCTGCCTGGTCCGCTCGTAAAATGCGAATCGTTCGACCAGTTCGATGGACACTTCCTGGCCTTCGGCGGCGTCCATCAACACCCGGAACTGCGTCCAGATCCCGGGTTCCGGCGCGTCGTCGTTCACCGGTTTCATGACGGCGGCAGGTGCGTCCACAAAGGTATCCAGCGGAAAGAAATCCAAGATCGCTTCCAGCACATCGGGCACGGACAATCCGTCGGCGCGTACGATGCGCTGGGCGTGCGAATCGGCCGGGAAATTCCCGTCGGCCAACACGATTTCGTCGCCATGGCCCATCTTCATCAACACATACATCAGGTCGGGCGAGATGGTTGCGGGGATGCCTTTCAACATGCACAGCGCTCCGTCAACGGGTTCGAGTCGGCTGGTAGGCATGATCCCGCTTCCGGATCACCTTGGCTTCAAGGATCTTGTCCGGTTGGACCCCCGAGGGCTGTTGCGGGTCGATCCGCTGAAGTTCCTCCAGGATATCCAGGCCTTCGATCACGCGTCCGAAGACCGTGTGTCCGCCGTCCAGGTGCGAGGTGCGTCGGAAGGTCAGGAAGAACTGCGATCCGCCGGTGTCTTTGCCCGCGTGGGCCATGCTCAGCACGCCGCGGAAATGGTTGCGACGATCGGGCTTGTCGCTTTCACAAAAAATCTGGTAACCCGGTCCCCCGGCGCCGCTGCCATCGGGGCAGCCGCCCTGGGCCATGAACCCCGGCAGCACTCGGTGAAACGTCAGGCCGTTGTAGAACCCTTTTTCGACCAGACTGACGAAGTTCCCCACCGTCTGTGGCGCCTCGTTTTCAAACAATTCGATCACCAGATCGCCTTGGGAGGTCTTCATCAGAACTCGCGGCAGATCGTCGGCCGCCGCTTCGGCCTCGCGCCGTTTCTTTTCGACCTCCCACAGTTTTTTGGCCAGCGCGACATCGGTGGCGTAGATCTGACCGTCCTGTTCCAGAAGTTCGGCCTCGCGAGCGATGTTCAGGTATTTCTCGGCCAGTTCGAAATGATCCAGACAGTAAGCTGCTGTGCCCGCAACGCCATAGACGGCCTGTTCCGGACAATTGTTAGCGATCAGCATCTGAGCCGTTTCGGCGGCCGCTTCGAAGCGATCGTTGCGCAGCGCGTTGGCGGCGATCCCGACCAATAAGCGTGTCAGATCCGGGTCCTGGTTCGGAGCAGCCTGATACGCGGCCGTCGCCGTCTCGGTCAGCTTGGGCAGCAGATCGTCCATCTGGTCGACCAGCGTCATGTACTGCTGCCGAATCTGTTCTCGCTGTTCGGGGGATGCCGAGCGGAATTGTTCTGCCAATTGATCCATCTGGTCGGTTGCTTGATCCCATTGAGCTCGGACCGCCGCGTAGTTTTCGGCGGGACTCTCGGCCGCTCTCGCCACACAGGCCCAAACCGTCAGGGCAGCGAACACCAGGGTCAAAGGCATGATCCAACGTGACACGTGATTTCCTTTCGTCAGAGTTACTCGACTTTGCGAGGTTGATAATCGTGATCCCGTTTGCGGATCACTTCTGCTTTGATGATTCGATCCGGTTCTCTGGCCGCCGCCTGATCATCCGAGGGGTCGATGCGTTGCAGTTTTGCAAGAACCTCCATGCCCTCGATCACCCGACCGAATACCGTATGAGCCCCATTCAAGTGCGGAGTCGGCAGGAAGGTCAAGAAAAACTGAGAACCGCCGGTATTCCTTCCGGCATGGGCCATGCTCAGCGTTCCGCGAAAATGTTTGCGATGGTTCTCCTTGTCGCACTCGCAGTAGATCCGGTAGCCGGGCCCGCCCGTACCATCGCCGACGGGGCAACCGCCCTGAGCCATGAACCCAGGAATCACGCGGTGGAAAGGCAGCCCGTCGTAGAAACGATCGGAGACCAGGCTGATAAAATTCGCCACGGTCTCAGGCGCCTCGTTCTCCAGCAATTCGATCACCAGATCGCCTTTGCTGGTCGACAACAGGACTCGCGGCAAATCGTCCGCCTCGGCCTCCTGCTGACGCAACGCTTGTTCTACCTCCCAAAACTCGACGTAATCGGGTATGTCTTCCAGGTAACGCTGCCCGAGTTCGCTCAGCAGACCTGCCTGCCGCGCCTTGACCAACATCTCCTGACCACGAACGAAATCGTTGACCGCTACCAATACCATCCCTGACACTTGAACCAGGTCCGGATGTTCGCAGCCATGATCCAGCAACGTCCGCACCACCTCGGCCGCTGGTTCATAGTTGTCGCGTTTGGCATCATCGACGACCATGGACACCAGAAACTGTGCGACTTCGGAATCGTCGCGAGGATCCGCTACATAGGCAGCTTGGCCCGTCACTCGTAATTGGTCGATCAATTGTTCGCCACGAGCAACCGTTTCATTCCATCGCTCCACGATCGGGGGCGTCTCGGCTGGATCTGCATCCTGAAACTGGACTCGCAGTTCTCTCAGCTCTTTCAGCAGATCCTTCCACTGCTGCATGGCGTCCGCAAAAGCCTGATTCGCTTCGGAAATCTCCGATTCCGACACGACGCCATCGGCTTCAGGCTCTGGCGGAGCATCGGGTTCCATCGCCGGTTCTTCCTGAGCTGGTTCTTCCGGAGCTGGTTCATCCGGGGCTGGTTCATCCGGGGCTGGTTCTTCC
>REEF01000391.1 GCA_007695205.1 Planctomycetaceae bacterium | reverse complement strand
GTTCGTCGTTGGTCGCCGAGTCAAGTCGGCATTCCGGGCGGCACGAACCCTGGCAGCGTGCACCGGCCCGCCGGTGATTCTACCAAGCTATTCTGGTTACCGGATCGATGTGCATGTGTCAAGACCACCGTTCGGTTCCGGCCGGTCCTGGCGTTGGAGTTCGCGCTTCATCGTGTCCCCGAGCAGGCTCACGCGCACGGGCATGCTGAAGCGTGAACTCCACGAAGATGACTGCCGGTAGCGTCAGGCGAGCAGATCGGGGATGATTCGGGCGTGTTCGACGCCGGTCAGTCGTTGATCGAGGCCTTGGTGGCGGACGGTGAAGCGTTGGTGATCAAAGCCCAGCAAGTGCAGGATGGTGGCATGGAAGTCGCGCAGATGGACGGGGTTGGCGACGATGTTGTAGGAAAAATCGTCCGTCTCGCCGTAGATCGTGCCGCCGCGGATACCGCCACCAGCCATCCACATCGTGAAACAACGGGGATGGTGGTCGCGACCGTAGTTCTCGCGGGACAATCGACCTTGCGAGTAGATCGTGCGGCCGAATTCGCCGCCCCAGATGACCAGCGTCGAATCCAACAGGCCTCGCTGCTTCAAATCCTGGATCAATCCGTAACAGGCCTGGTCGACGTCTCGGCACTGGTCGGGCAACCGCCCGGCGACGTTGGCGTGCGTGTCCCAGTTGTTGTGATAGATCTGCACGAACCGAACGCCCCGTTCGACCAACCGACGACTCATCAACGCCGTGTTGGCAAACGTGCCCGGTTCGCGAGCTTGTTCGCCATACAATTCGAAGGTCGATTCAGGTTCCGCACCAATATCCGCCAGTTCGGGAACACTGCTCTGCATGCGAAATGCCAGCTCGTATTGGGCGATCCGCGTCCGCGTTTCAGGGTCGCCCAACTTCTCGTAAGTCAACTCGTTCAGAGCACTGATGCCGTCCAAGGTCGTACGAC
This sequence comes from Planctomycetaceae bacterium, assembly GCA_007695205.1. Lineage (GTDB taxonomy): Bacteria > Planctomycetota > Planctomycetia > Pirellulales > Pirellulaceae > SKKK01. The sequence continues at coordinate 10,503 of REEF01000391.1, read as the reverse complement.
GGATCTCCGATGGAACGCCGGGCGGGTTGTTGATGTACAGGATCGGGTCGCCGGCGGATCGCAGCGAAACACCCGCATGTTCGCCCGACAGGTAGCCGGACGACCATAGCCGAGCCGAAATGGCTTGGACTTGTTCGGTATTGGTGGGCCGAGCGACCAGGACGACGAACGTTGGCAGGTTCTCGTTCAGCGAGCCCAGTCCGTAGGACATCCAGGACCCCAGGCACGGTCGGCCGGTGTTCATGTTGCCGGTCTGGATGTAGGTGATTGCCGGTTCGTGATTGATGGCCTCGGTGTGCATGCTGCGGACGAAGCACAGATCGTCGACCATCTTGGCGGTCCATGGCAACAACTCGCTGACCCACATGCCGTTCTGGCCATGTTGAGCGAACTGGTACTTCGACGGCGCGATCGGAAACCGACTCTGCCCCGACGTCATGGTCGTCAACCGCTGGCCTTGCCGGATCGAATCGGGCAGGTCTTTGTCGTAAAACTCCTCCATCTCGGGCTTGTAGTCGAACAGATCCATCTGCGACGGACCACCGACCATGTGCAGGTAGATGATGTGTTTGGCCTTGCCCGGGAAATGGTTCATGGGCGGTTGGGCCGTGGCGGCCTGGACCGGACCGGCCATCCGATCGGCACCGACCAGCGACGCGAGTGCGGCCCAGCCCAGCGCGTGCGAGCCCTGTTGGAAGAAGTAGCGGCGGGTGATCTCACGGCCGTATTGATGCCAGGGATTGCTCATCGGATTCCTCGTTGGGTTCATTTATTTAGGACTTCGTCCAGGTTCATCATCTGGTTGGCCAGCATCGTCCAGGCAGCCAGTTCGGCTGGGTCCAGCGACGGGTCGGTGGGCGATTCGCCTACGGCCAACAGTAGCCGGGCATCGTCGGGGTGCCTGGCATAGTGTTTGGCCAGATCGGTCAGCGATGCTTCCACGATTGCCAGTTCGACGTCGTCCAGCGGGCGGCAGAGCAGGCGTTGTGCCAGATAATCCAATCGGCTGGACAACGTGTCTCCGCCATCGATCAGGGATCGCTGGGCAAGGTGCCGAGCGGCTTCGACGAATTGGGGATCGTTCAAGGTCACCAACGCTTGCAGGGGCGTGTTGGTGCGTTCACGGCGCACCGTACAGACCTCGCGACTGGGCGCGTTGAAGATCTCCATCGAAGCAGGCGGGGCGCTGCGTTTCCAGAACGTGTATAAACTGCGCCGGTACAGGCTCTCGCCCGAGTCCTGCTGGTAGTTGCGGGTGTTGCTGCCGATCATGGCCACGGCTTCCCAGACGCCGTCCGGTTGATAGGGTCGGACGCTTGGGCCGCCGATCGTCGGCGACAGCAGCCCGCTGGCCGCCAACGCGTAATCACGAACAATCTCGGCATCGACGCGAAATCGCGGACCGCGCGCCAGCCAGCGATTGTCCGGATCCAGCTCGCGTTTTTCGGGGCTTGCGACGGCCGACTGCCGGTAGGCGGACGACGTGACCAACATCCTGAAGAATTGCTGGATGTCCCAACCGCTCTCGCGAAATTCGACGGCCAGCCAATCCAGCAACTCGGGATGCGACGGCAATTCGCCCGTGATCCCGAAGTCCTCGGCGGTCTCCACCAGCCCTATACCAAAGACTTCCTGCCAGAAGCGGTTGACGGTCACGCGAGCGGTCAAGGGGTGCTCGGGACGCAGCAGCCATTGAGCCAACCCCAGTCGGTTCCGAGGCAGATCGTCCGGCATCGGCGGCAGGATTTGGGGAGTATCCGGAAAGACCTGTTCGCCACGCTGGTCGTACTCACCCCGCTCCAGCACGTAGGCGCTGGGCGTTTGATCTTCGCGTTCCTGCTGGACATGGGCCACCGTGCTGCGCTGCCGGATCGTCTCGCGTTCCGCTTCCAGCGCAGCCAAGGCAGCGGTGGCTTCCCCGTAAGCGGGATCTTCGGCTTGCACCCACCAGGAGAACAGTTCCTCAGTCTGCTGGTCGTCGCGTTGGTCGGCCGGTTGAGCGATCAACCAGCCGATGCGTGTGCCGGTGACGATCCGAGCGACTTGATCGGCCGTCAAAGCACCGTCGTACAGCCGCAGGTCCTGGACCGATACGCCGGTCAACCGCGAGCTGGAATTCCGTTGCGCCACCTTCAGCGGTACTTCGGTACGAATCGAGCTGTTCAACTGGTCGCGCTGGACGCGGACCTCCTGCGGTCGGCCATCGACGTAGATGCGCACCCCCGATGCTTTGGAAGAACCATCGTAGGTGATCAGCACATGGGTCCACTTTTCGGCCTCCAGTGGCTGGTTGGCCACCACCTTCAATGCGTCCTTGTTCCAGTGATGGATCAAATGCGCTCCCGGGCGACCGTTTTCGAACCACAGATCCCAACCCCGATAGTCGTTCTGGTCATCCATCCGCGCGAAGACGGCACCGCCCGCGTTGGCCGACGGCAGCCTGACCCAGGCGCCGAAAGAGAACGCCTGATCCCGTTCCCAGTCTCCTGCCTCAGCGATTTCGATCGTCACGTCCGAAGACTCCTCGTAAGCCGATTTTCCCACGTGTCCCTCGGTCCAGCGCAACGGGCCCGATACCGTGTGCTCGGTTGTCCTGTCGTCGATCGTCAAGGCGATCTGATCCTCCGCTCCGTCGTCCAGCGGAGCATGGAACACCAGATCGGCGCTCGGCACGGCAGGTGCCAGTTCGGCAAACGCCGGTGTAGCCACCAGCCGATCGAAATCCTCGCGAGCCTCTTGGCGTCGCTGGTCCCGCTGCTGCTGGGCCGCGGCGATCTCGTCAGGTAACTGTTTCCAACGGGGTCGATCCTCGCGTGGTGGGACGACCAGCACCGGCGGCGTGTCCTTGATATTGCCGTCCATCACCGCCTGGGTCGTGTTGTTGAAGAACGCCGCCATCTGATAGAACTCGCGTTGGCTGATCGGATCGAACTTGTGGTCGTGGCAACTGGCACAGTTCATCGTCAGACCCATCCAGACCCAGGAGGTGGTATCGGTGCGGTCGTTCATATACAGCACCTCATATTCCTCGGGGATCACACCGCCTTCGTTGGTGGTGATATTGCAGCGGTTAAATCCGGTCGCGATCCGTTGATCCAGGCTCGGGTCAGGCAGCAGGTCGCCCGCCAGTTGCTCGATGGTGAATTGGTCGAACGGCAGATTTTGATTCAGAGCTTCGATCACCCAATCTCGATAAGCCCAGATCTCACGAAAGTTGTCGAAGTGGATGCCATGCGTGTCCGCGTATCGAGCCGCGTCCAGCCAGTAACGAGCTCGGTGTTCACCCCAACGTTCGGTAGCCAGCAAGCGATCCACCAGCCGTTGGTAAGCGTCCTCCGAATCATCCTGCACAAACGCTTGGACCAGTTCCGGTTCTGGGGGCAGGCCCGTCAGGTCCAGGCTGACGCGTCGCGCCAATGTGTGGCGATCCGCTTCGGGTGCGGGTTCGAGTCCCCGCTGTTGCAGTTCGGCCAGGATGAAAGCATCGATCGGATTGCGCACCCAATCCGTATCATCCTCCAGGTCGGGCAGCGGCGGACGTTGCGGAGTGACGAAAGCCCAGTGCGGCTGATAAGTGGCGCCCTCGGCCACCCAGCGTTTCAGCAGCTCCTTCTGCTGGTCGGTCAGCTCATGCGGGTGCTCGGGCGGCGGCATGATCTCGAATTCGCTGTCCGCGAACACTCGACGAATCAACTCGCTGGACTCCGGATCGCCTGGGACGATCGAGCCCGCTTCGATGGCCGCCTCGCGCTGGTCCAGGCGCAAACCGGCTTGGCGAGCTTCGCTGTCTGGTCCGTGACAAGCGAAACAGGATTGGACCAAGATGGTACGGATGTCCCGATTGAATTCAATCGGCTGATCCGCTGCCGCCGACGCCGAAAAAACACAGATCACAAGGAAAGGGAACCAACGATTCACGTCACGCCTCCGTTTCATCAAAATGAACTTATTCACTAAATCCTATCGGTGGAAGCGAGCTGCGGGAAGTAGTTTCTTGAGATCCACGAAAAAATCATTCGGTTTTTTTGGGCTGTAATGGCTATACCGATCCAGTGAGTCGAATGAGCACTGGATCGATTGTTCCAGGCCTGACGACCCCTCCCATCGCACCACTCTGGCGGTTCTCGATGAACCGTTTCGCCCCGGACTTTCGTTTTTTTGTCCCCAGACAAAAAATTTTCTCCGATTGGCTACACCTGACCGTACCGGGTAACCTAGTTTTCAACATCGGGGTACGCACTTCGGTATCGCCGCCGCTGGAGTGGTTTTCATTGGAGTGCGTATCGAGCTTTGAATCCGGAGGTAAAGAAATGCCGGTGACTGCCATCTTACGTTTACGATTGGTTTGGGGCTTCCTGTTGATCCTAGGGATGGCCACCGGGCCCGCGCAGGCGTATACGCTGACCGATTGGATGCGGAGTTGGCCGAACTACTGGGCAGCGCCGCAGCCGGTTGCGCCTGTCGCACCGTTCACCGGTTGGCCGGGCGGTGTTGGCGGGGCCGTCACGACGCCACCAGCGGTGGTCTTGCCGCCTTCGGCCGAAGCGACCATACCGCCGATCGTTACGACACCGCCCCCCACTTACACACCGCCACCGGCTTTCACACCGCAACCAGCACCAGCGCCGTCCCCGGTCCCTGTGCCGGTCGCGCCATCGTGCGGTGTCGGCGCGACGGGCTGTGATGCTCGAGCGCCCATGGCGCCGGTGACGACCTCGGCGCCCCCGGCACAGGCCGTACGTCCGTCGCATCACAAGTCATGTTTTGGTGTGTTGTGCCGCTTGTTTCATCATTCGCGACGCCACCAGACGGCATGGGCTCGTGTGCCGACGACCACCTTTCGACCCGTGGTCACCTACGATCCGGTGACGGGCGGCAGCACGACAACGATGCAGCCATGCACGACGTATACCTGGCAGGTTCGTCGTGTTCCGTTCTTTGGTTTGGGCAGACCGCAGCCGTTCTTCCAGGACGGCTCGGCGGCTCCCATCGGCTACATGGTCAGTCCGGCGCCAGGCTTCATCGATGCGGGCACCTATGCCCCTGCGGCACCGACGACGCCCTATTACACGCCGCCCGCCGGATCACCAGCAGTTCCGCCCACATCGGTGCCGTCACCGTTGCCGCTGGAATCCGCGCCGCCTGCCCCCGGTGCTTCCCAATGGCAACCCAGCAACGCTGCCGATCAACCGCCGACACTGACACCCTCCGAGGCGCAAGGGCTGCAATCCGTGCCGCCGCCCCGGTACCAGCAACGCGTGCCGCTGATCGATCCCGCCGATACGCGGTGGCCGGCCAATGTGAATCCACCGTCCATCGAATCACTTCAGCCATTGCCCGACCCGGATGCTCGGCCGCAAAACGAAACGCCGCAGACCGAAACACCGCAGACTGTACCGGCACTGTTTGGACCCAACGATCGGACCGCGACCTATCGGTTGCGTCCCGCCGCCATGTTGACGCCGATCGTCTGGCCGGACCAGTCGAACGAGAGCCATGCACCCACCGCGACCGAACCGCCGAGAGATTCGTTGCGGCTGGAAGCACCGCGTATCGACAATGGGCAATGGCGAGTTGTCGAGCCATGAGATACGGCGAGCGGGATTGATCAGCGTATGGCATCGTCGGAAGGGGGCGGGAGTCGTTTTCGGAGAAGCGGCTTTCCATGTGGTTCCTCGTCGACCGAAAACGACTCCCGACCCCCTACCTTCGTGCGACGCCACAGTCACGGGAGAAAACATTCGGGATCGGTGCTTACAATCGTAGCAGCCGTTCCATCCTGTCGATAGTTGCGGTTGGTCGATGGGGAACGATCGTAGCGTCATGCGTCCCGGCCGTGCGATCAGCTATACTTTCAGCAAAGCAGGAGTCTCCACCTTTCTGGTTGGCACCGGGTCAGATGGTTTTCCAATTTCTTTCCTTTCTCGATGGGAACGAATCGTTGCGATGGACGTTCAATGTGCGGTGATTACGGCGGCGGGACCGCAGCAGAACCGACTGCCTCTCCAACGGTTTGTCGATCCTCAGGGCGAGGAGAAGACCGCGTTGCAGATCATTGTCGAGGAGGTGACAGCGGCGGGAGTCGAGCAGGTGTGCGTGGTGGTCCGGCCAGGCGACCAGCCGGCCTACCTCGAGGCGGCGGGCGATGACGCTCGGCTGCTGACCTTTGTGGAACAGCCCCAACCGCGCGGTTATGGCGAGGCGTTGTACCGAGCGGCTTCGTTTGTGGATAACCGGCCGTTTCTGCACCTGGTCAGCGATCATCTGTACGTCAGCGACGAGCCACGACGCTGTGCCCAACAGTTGGTCCAGGCCGCCCGCGAGGAGAACTGTGCCGTTTCGGCGGTCCAACCGACTCGTGAGAATATGCTGCCATACTACGGGACGCTGGGCGGCCGGTTGATGGCGGGCCGGAAGAATCTGTATGAGATCGAAAACATCCTGGAAAAACCCACGCCGACCCAGGCGGAGCAATCGCTGCTGGTCCCGGGGTTGCGAGCCGGACATTATCTATGTCTGTTCGGCATGCACGTGCTGACGCCACCCTTCTTCGGCGTGCTTAAGTCGAGCTTGGAACAGGCCGGCGATACGCCCATCAGCCTGTCGCCCGCGTTGGCCCAACTGGCTGGCTGCGAGCGTTACTTGGCGCTGACCATCAACGGCTCGCGATTCAACACGGGCGTCAAGTACGGTCTGCTGATGGCTCAGTTGGCTCTGGCATTTCACGGTGTGGACCGCGAGGAGATTCTGGCCCGTCTGGTCGAGATGTTGGCAAAGTGAGGACAATTCCATGACGGGTGCGTTGATCGAGATCATTACCAGTTCGGATGCGTCGGTGCGCAATCGGTCCTTGGAGCAGGTCTGCGGTGCCTTGAATATCCAGCAGCTACGCGCGGCTGCCGATGAACTGGAACGCTTCCGCCGCGAGTCCCAGAACCTGTATCATCGGGTCCGGGCGTTGTTCCTGTTAAGCAACTTGTACCGGTACCATCTGCCCCCGCAGTTGCCCGCGGACAGTTGGGGACGGATTCCGCTGGATGGTTATCAGCATCTGTTACAGCGTCGATTTGACGAGGCGCTTCGCGTCTTTTTGGATCAACGCCAGCGTGAAGGCGATACCGACACGATCGCCAGCGCGCTGGCCGCCGCCTATCATCAACTGGGCTTCCAGACGCTGGCCGACCAGGTGCGTCGCAGCGTGCGATCGGTGCGCGGCAACCAATGGATGTTTCGCGTCGGGCACCCCAGCGACCATCCGCTCAGGATTCGACCCCAGCTACGCCATCGGACGGTGGCTCACGAAGGCTTTCCGCTGATCTGGGAACGGACCCCGGTCCGCATGGACCTTTCCCATAGCGCCTGGAGCGACATCTTCTTCCTGGGGATGGACTTTCCGGAAGGCGCCCGGGTGCTGAACGTTTCGGTGGATCTGGGAGTTCGCGGGCGCGACGCTCAGCCTCGACCGCCGATCGAGGTCTTTCTGCGTGTGATCGACCGGCCAGTGCTGCGACTGGCTAGTGTGGACTTACGCGCCTGGGCCGATGTGACGTCATTGGCCGACGTGTTCGATTTCGCCAAGGATTATCTGGGGTTGCTCAAAGCCGGAGTGATCGCCGCAGGAATCATTCCGCCGGGACTGGAAGGCGCCGCGCAAGGACTGGACGAGGTGCTGGAGAAAGTTGTCGGGCCCGGGCTGGGACTGGAAATCGTCAGCCACGTGAACGATATCCCCAAGGGTTCACGGTTGGCCGTATCCACGAACCTGTTGGCCGCCATCATCACCGCCTGTATGCGAGCCACCGGGCAGATCGAGGCCCTGGAAGGCCCGCTGGCCGAGACCGATCGGCGTCAAGTCGCTGCTCGGGCCATTCTGGGCGAATGGCTGGCCGGGTCTGGCGGCGGCTGGCAGGATTCGGGCGGTATCTGGCCGGCGATCAAGATGATCGAAGGCCGCCACGCTGCCGAAGGCGATCCGGAATGGGGCATCAGCCGCGGCCGGTTGCTGCCCGATCATCATGTGTATTCCGAAACCGAGGTAACGGCCGAAACTCGCCGGCAATTGAGCGAATCGACGGTGCTGGTGCATGGCGGCATGGCGCAGAATGTGGGTCCCATCCTGGAGATGGTCACGGAAAAATACCTGATCCGCGGCGAAGCCGAATGGACGGGCCGTCGGCAGGCGATCCGGTTGATCGATCGGATCGACCAGGCTTTACGGAGCGGCGATCTGCGCGATCTGGCTCAAGCCACCACAGAAAACTTCTTCGGACCCTTGCAAACCATCATTCCCTGGGCCAGCAATCATTACACGGAGACCCTGATCCAACATGTGCGACGCCGATTCGCGGATCGATTCCGCGGGTTCCTGATGCTGGGCGGCATGTCCGGCGGAGGCATGGGGTTCTTCTTCGAGCCCCAGGTGCGCGACGAGGCTCAGGATTATCTGCAGCAACTGATGAGCGACACGAAGCGACAACTGCAGGATGCGCTGCCCTTTGCCATGGAACCGGTGGTCTACGATTTCGCGATCAACGAACGAGGCACCATGGCGGAACTGGTGCCTGGTTCTCGGGCGCTGATGCCGCCAGATTACTATGCGCTGGTGGCGCCCCATTGGTTGCGCCAGGACATCCGCCACATGCCAGCCGGACAGCAGGCCGAGGTGTCCAGGTTTGTCGCCGAATGCCGGCCTGGCGGCAAGCTGAGCGATGCCGTGCCCAGTCTGTTCGCCAATCTGTTCCCCGTGACGAATCGCGAGCAGCATCACGGCGACGAACTGGCCGGGTTGCTGACCAAAAACGGATTCGATGCCGAGCTGCATGAACAGATTCGCAACGATCTTCGTAGCGGGCGGATCGGACTGGCTCAGAACCGCTTGCCAGCTCGAACGGTGATCGAGGATGTCGATGACCAGGACGTGGTGCGAGCCGACGGCGAAATCGGCGGTCGTTTTCGAGCGGTAGGCGAAGCGGCGTTGACCAGCGGCCAGGTCGCAGTGTTGACGCTGGCCGCCGGGGCCGGCAGCCGGTGGACGCAAGGGGCCGGTGTGGTCAAGGCCCTGCATCCGTTCCATCGCTTCGCCGGAAAGTACCGGAACTTTATCGAATTGCATCTGGCGAAGAGTCGCCGGACGGGGCGCCGTTTTGGCGCACCGGTACCTCACATCATCACCACCGGCTACTTGACTCACGATCCAATCCAGCGATACCTGGATCACCATGTTCCGCAAGGTGCTGCCGAGCGGCTGCATTTGTCGCGAGGCATGTCGGTCGGGCTGCGGATGATCCCCATGGCTCGGGACCTACGCTTTGCCTGGGAGGAAATGCCTCAACAGGTGCTGGATGAACAGGCGCAAAAGGTGCGTTCCAGTCTGCGCGCCGCCTTGATCGGCTGGGCGGAAAACGCCGGTGGTGCCAGTGACTATACGGACAACGTGCCGTTGCAATGCCTGCATCCGACAGGTCACTGGTTCGAGGTGGCAAACCTGTTGCGCAATGGAACGCTGGCAACGCTGATCCGCCAACACCCGCAGTTGGCATACCTGATGCTGCACAATATCGATACCTTGGGCGCGGATCTCGATCCATCGCTGCTGGGGCTGCACATCGAGAACGGTGGGGTGCTGAGCTTCGAAGTGATCGGACGAAGGATCGAGGATCATGGCGGCGGATTGGCTCGCGTCGACGGCAAACCACGTTTGCTGGAGAGTCTGGCCATTCCACGCGAAGAAGATGAATTCCGCTTGACCTATTACAACTCGATGACCACCTGGATCAGCATCGATGGACTGTTGAAGGTGTTCGACTTAACACGCGACGATCTGACGGATCAGCAAAAGGTTTTGGACCAGATCCGGCGATTGAGTGCACGAATGCCCACCTACATCACGTTGAAAGAGGTCAAACGGCGCTGGGGGCACGGGCAGGAGGACGTCTTTCCCGTGACCCAGTTCGAAAAGCTCTGGGGCGACATGACCGCCTTACCCGAACTCGATTGCCGGTTCCTGGTCGTAGGGCGAGCGCGAGGCCAGCAGTTAAAGGATCAAGCACAATTGGATTCGTGGCTCCGCGACGGATCGGCCGATTACGTCGATTCGCTGTGCGATTGGCCGGGCGACTGATCGGGCGACTGACCCATGTGCCGCGAGCGATGTCGAGTGACGAAGTGAGCGGCGGCCATCATCACCAGAATCAACGCGACCGCGACGGCGATCACCCACCAGCGAGCCAACCGGCCAAGCAGCGGAATATCTTCCGCGACCGTCGACGAGACGATGCTTTGGGGCGAAGGATCGTGAGATGCCGCGACTCGCAACGACGCCAGTTGCCGCTGGAGTTCGCTCGTCTGGCTGCGAGATTCGGCTAACGACCGCTGAAGCGTCTGCAGTTGACCGCGAAGAACGGTCTGCTGGCGATGGGCTTCGTCCAATTCCTGGGCCAGTGTCTGCTGCTGGTCTTGCATGCGAGTTTCCAGCATGCGGTAAGCCCGCAGGTCCGCTTGCAG
>REEF01000647.1 GCA_007695205.1 Planctomycetaceae bacterium | reverse complement strand
GAACGGCGTGTGAAGGCATACGAGATGGCTTCAAGGCGGCTAAAAGTTAACCGTTGTCGACATAGGTGGATTCCGGACGTGGCAAAATTGATGATCTATGAAGACGACGCGCGGCAGGCACTGATGTCGGGAGTGTCGAAGCTGGCCCGTGCGGTCCGCAGTACGCTAGGCCCTCGTGGCCGCAACGCGGTGTTGGACAAGGGTTGGGGGTCTCCCAAGGTAACAAAGGACGGGGTGACCGTCGCGGAGGATATCGAACTGGATGACCCCAACGAAAACCTGGGGGCTCAGTTGGTCAAGGAGGCGGCCAGCAAGACCAATGATGTGGCTGGCGATGGCACCACGACGGCAACCGTTTTGGCGGAAGCCATCTATCGAGAGGGCCTGAAGATGGTCGCCGGCGGAGCCGACCAGATGGCTCTTGCGAGGGGTGCGCAAAAGGCTGTCGAGGTGGTGGTCGAGGCGATTGCCAAGCAGGCGACGCCGATCAATGAGAAAAGTAAGAAGGAGATCCAGCAGGTCGCGACGATCGCGGGCAATAATGACCCTTCGATCGGCAGTGTGCTGGCCGACGCTTTTGTCAAAGTCGGCAAGGATGGTGTGATTACGGTCGAAGAGGGTCGGGGTAGTGAGACGACGGTCGAGGTGCTGGAGGGGATGCAGTTTGATCGAGGCTTTTTGTCGCCGCATTTCGTCACCAACGAAGACGAGGTGTCGGTCGATTTAGATGATTGCTACATCCTGCTGTTCGAAGAGAAGATCTCGTCGAACAAGAAGCTGATCCCCTTGCTGGAGGCGATCAGCAAGGCCCGGAAGCCGCTTCTGATCATCGCCGAGGATGTCGAAGGCGAGGCGTTAGCCACGCTGGTGGTCAACAAAATGCGAGGCATCTTGAACGTTTGTGCCGTCAAGGCCCCCGGATACGGTGACCGCCGCAAGGCCATCATGGGCGATATCGGGATTCTGACCAATGCGACGCCCGTCTTCAAGGATCTGGGCATCGAGCTGGAGAGCATCAAGTTGAGCGACTTGGGTCGCGCCAAGAAGGTCAAGGTGACTTCGGACGACACGATCATCGTCGGCGGCGGCGGCAAGAAGGCCGACATTGAAGGTCGAGCTCAGCAGATTCGCAAAGAGATCGAAACCACCGACAGCGACTATGATCGTGAAAAGCTGCAGGAGCGTCTGGCCAAGTTGGCTGGCGGTGTGGCTCAAATCAATTGCGGGGCCATGACCGAGACCGAGATGAAAGAGCGCAAAGCGTTGCTCGAGGACGCGAAGAGTGCCACCCAAGCGGCGTTGGAAGAAGGGGTGGTCCCCGGTGGCGGAGTCGCGCTGATTCGAGCCGAAAAGGCCCTCGACAAACTGCAGTTGGAAGGCGATGAAAAATTGGGTGCCCAAATCATCCGCCGAGTGCTGGATTATCCGTTGAGGATGATTGCCGAAAACGCCGGACACGATGGCGCGGTGGTTGTCAGCCGAGTCCGCCGCATGAAAGGCAAGGGCGACGGTTTTGACGCAGATAAGGGCGAGTACGGCGATCTGGTCGCTGCCGGGATTATCGATCCGGCCAAGGTCGTTCGGGCGGCTCTGCAGAATGCTGCCAGCGTCGCGTGTCTGTTGCTGACGACCGATTCGTTGGTGACGGAAATTCCCAAGGAAGAAGACGACAGCCAAAAAGACCCGCACCAGCATGGCATGGACGAGATGGGTGGCATGGGTGGCATGGGTGGTATGGGCGGCATGGGTGGCATGGGTGGCATGCCCGGCATGATGTAAAGCCGTGCTGCGTCACCGGCGTCGCGGTGCCCTCGCGGTGCCGTTTGTGGAATCGAAGATACCGTTGAAACATCACTTATCAAATAAGGAAGCAAAAGATGGCAAAGATTAAAGTTCGCCCCCTGGATGACCGTGTCGTTGTCAAGCCGATGGAAGCCGAAGAGGTAACCGCTGGTGGGATCGTGCTGCCGGATTCGGCCAAAGAAAAACCTCAGCGAGGCAAGGTGGTCGCCGTCGGACCGGGCCGGTTGCTCGACAGCGGCGAACGAGCAGAGATGTCGGTAGCGGTCGATGACGAAGTGATCTACGGCAAGTACGGCGGCACGGAAATCGAGATCAATGGCGAAGACGTCAAGATCCTTCGCGAGAGCGATATTCTGGCCAAGGTGTTGGACTGACTTCGCATCGGTTCCGGTCTTCGGCGGGTCTTTGCCCGTCGGGCCGGAAACTGCATGACAGGAAACTTACGTCAATTTGAGAGGGGTCTAAGAAAGTGGCAAAGCAACTTTTGTTCGATGACCACGCCCGGGCGAGGATGCTGCAGGGAGTGGATAAACTGGCCAACGCCGTGGCCGTCACGATGGGACCGACGGGACGCAATGTCATCTTGGACAAATCGTTCGGTGGACCGACCGTGACCAAGGACGGTGTCACCGTCGCCAAAGAGATTGAATTGGAAGACCGCTTTGAGAACATGGGTTCCAAGCTGGTCATCGAAGTGGCGCAGAAGACGTCCGATCTGGCAGGCGATGGGACCACCACCGCCACCGTGCTGGCTCGATCGATCTTCCGCGAGGGTTTACGAAATATCGTGGCAGGCAGCAATCCGATGGCCATCCGTCGGGGGATCGAACGTGCGGTCGACGCAGCCGTCGATCATCTGTTCAGCCTGGCCAAGCCGGTCACCAGCAAGGAAGAGATTGCCCAGGTGGGCGCGATCAGTGCCAACAACGACATGGCCATCGGCCAGCAGTTGGCAGATGCCTTGGAGCGGGTCGGCAAAGACGGTGTGATCACGGTCGAGGAGGGTAAGAAGAGCGAGACGGAAGTCGAGTTCGTCGATGGGATGCAGTTCGACAAAGGGTACATCTCGCCCTACTTTATCAACCGCACCTCGGACATGGATTGCCTGCTGGAGGACTGCTACCTGCTTCTCTACGAGAAGAAGATCAGCAACATTCGTGACTTGATTCCGATTTTGGAAAAGGTCGGTCAGACGGGCAAGCCGCTGCTGATCCTGTCGGAAGATGTGGACGGCGAAGCGCTGACCTTGTTGGTCGTCAACAAGTTGCGTGGGGTGCTGAACGTCTGCGCCGTCAAGGCACCGGGATTCGGCGACCGCCGCAAGGCGATGCTGGGGGATATCGCCATCCTGACGGGTGGCCAGTTGATTAGCGAAGATCTGGGCATCCAGTTGGAAAATCTTGAGATGTCGCATTTGGGTCGCGCTAAGAAGGTCACGGTCGATAAAGGCAGCACGACGATCGTCGAAGGCGGCGGCAAGCGTGAGGCGGTCGAGAAGCGGATCCGGCAGATCAACCAGCAGATCGAGCAGACCGACAGCGAATACGACAAAGAGAAGTACCAGGAGCGACTGGCCAAGTTATCTGGTGGTGTCGCCGTGGTCTCGGTCGGAGCCGATACGGAAATCGAGATGAAGCAGAAGAAGGCTCGCATCGAAGACGCCTTGCATGCGACCCGAGCGGCGGTCGAGGAAGGCATTTTGCCGGGTGGCGGCGTGGCCCTGCTGCGATGCCGCGAGGCGGTCGAAAAGGCTCGCAATGCGGCTCGTGGCGATGAAAAGATCGGCGTCGACATCGTGTTGCGAGTCCTGGATTCGCCCCTGCGTCAGATCGTCGACAATTGCGGGCTGGACGGCTCGGTGGTCGCCGAAGAGGTTCGGGAAAAACCCGTCAATGTCGGTTACGATGCCAATTCCGGTGATTACGTCGACATGTTCAAGGCCGGGATTATCGATCCGGTCAAAGTCGTGCGTACGGCCCTGGCCAATGCGGCCAGCATCGCCGCGTTGATGTTGACCACCGAGACGCTGGTGACCAAGTTCGAGAAAGAGGACAAAGAAAAGCGGCGAGTGGAAGGCTCGGTGGCCTAAGCCAACCTTGCTCATATCCTCCGAATTCCTCCGTGGGTTCGGCTTACCATAGAGCGGGCCACCTCGATGCGAGGTGGCCCGTTTTTTCCACCACCCGTCACCATTCGCCTCGATACGAGGGTTGAAGGGCCATGGCAACGATGGCAGCCAAGCGAGATTATTACGAAGTTCTCGGCGTCTCGCGCAACGCCAGCGACAGCGAAGTGTCCACAGCGTATCGCAAGCTGGCGATCAAGTTCCATCCGGACCGCAATCCAGGGGACTCAGAAGCGACCGCCAAATTCAAGGAAGCCGCCGAAGCCTACGAAGTGCTGGGCGATCGTCAGCGACGGGCGGTCTACGACCAGTATGGACATGCCGGGCTGGAATCGGGTGGTTTCACTCCCCACTACGGCGACGTTGGCGATATCTTCGAAGCCTTCGGGGATCTCTTCGGACTGGGTGACCTGTTCGGCGGCGGTGGCGGCGGAAGGCGGCGGCGGCGGGTTCGCCGTGGAAACGACGTCCGATGCGATGTGTCCTTGGATCTGGAGGAAGCGGCTCGAGGCGTCACGAAGACCGTCGAATTTTCACGAGCCGCGCGATGCGGCAAGTGCGATGGCAGCGGCAGTCGGCCCGGCAGTTCGCCGGAAACCTGTCGACGGTGTGGAGGCCGCGGGCAGGTGGTCCAATCGGCGGGCATCCTGCGAGTGCAGACGACCTGTCCCAGTTGCCGAGGTACCGGGCAGGTGATCGCCGATCCGTGCTCCGAATGTCACGGGAATGGCTACGTCATGGATTCGGTGCGGCTGGACGTGGCGATCCCGGCCGGAGTCGACAGCGGGATGCGAGTCCGGCTGCCTGGCGAAGGGGAACCGAGTCCCGACGGCGGGCCGCCCGGTGATGGTTACTGCTTCGTTACCGTTCGCCCCCATCGCCTGTTTCAGCGTGAGGGAGATCACCTGATCCTGCGATTGCCGATCACGTACAGCCAAGCTGCGTTGGGAGCCAAGCTGGAAGTGCTGACGTTGACCGGGCACGACGAACTGGAAATCCCACGCGGCTCGCAGTCCGGTGATGTCTTTCGTCTGCACGGACGCGGGATGCCCAACCCTCGAGGCGGGAAGCCGGGTGACCTGCTCGTACAGACCTACATCGAAGTCCCGAAGAAATTGGCACCCAGGCAGGAAGAGCTGCTGCGAGAACTGGCCGAGGTGGAAGACAAGCACGTATCGCCGCATCGCAAGAGCTTTCTGGAAAAATTGACCAGCTACTTCACTGGGACGGGCGACGACACCTAGTATTCCGACGATTTCTGGACAGAAATAGAGAACGATGACCAGCGAACCGAACCATTCCCACGACGAAATCTTTGCTTCCGATCCGGACGACCAGCGGCAGGATCCATCCCAGACCACCGAATCCGATTCGGCGAATGCTGCCCAAATGGACCAGTTTGCGGATTCCCAGGCAGACGTCGATGCGAAACTGGCGGAGCTTGAGGCCGATTTGGCAGCCGCAAACGACCGAGCTGTTCGGGCTCAGGCCGAACTGGAGAATTTTCGCAAGCGGGTGTATCGCGAGATGGAAGAAGAGCGAAAATACGCTAGCCTGCCACTGCTTCGAAGCCTGTTGCCGGTCATGGATAACCTGGATCGTGCGATGGAATCAGCCGAAAAAAACCTCGACGTCCAGGGGTTGCTTGAAGGGGTCCGATTGGTGGCAAAACAGTTTCGATCGGTTTTGCAGCAGCACCACTGCACAATGATCGAAGCCCAAGGTACACTGTTTGATCCGCATCTGCACGAAGCGATCGCGCAACTGCCAAGCCAGGACGTTCCCGCAGGCACGGTGATCGATGTGACCCTGCCAGGATACGTTTTGCACGATCGTGTGGTACGCGCACCCCAAGTGCTCGTATCTGCCGGCGCAGAGGCGAATGCCCAATCATCGGGTGAGTAAGCAGAAAAATTCCTTTATTGGAGAAACGGCTATGCCGACATACGATTACGAATGCACGGCCTGTGATCATACTTTCGAACTGTTTCAGAACATCAACGAATCGGTAAAACGCAAATGTCCGGCTTGCGGGAAACTCAAGCTGCGTCGTCTGTTCGGAACCGGGGCCGCACTGCTGTTCAAAGGCTCGGGCTTCTACCAAACTGATTACCGTAGCGAGTCCTACAAGAAGGGTGCCGCATCGGACAAGCCGTCGGATTCCGGCTCGAAGTCGCCCGAGACAGCCGCAAAATCCAAAACGGAATCGGGCTCGAAATCCGAATCGGGCTCGAAATCCAAGACCGAATCTGGCTCGGCGGTCACGACGGCAGGCTGAAATATGACTGTCGTCCGCTGTCCCGTTTGCGGAAAACCGTTCGATCTGCAACAATCCGAAGCGGTGCCGTTCTGCAGTTCGCGGTGCCGCTTGATCGACCTGGGCCGTTGGCTTGACGAACAGCATGGGTTGCCGGTCGATCCCGACGACGAGGAAGAGCTGTTGTAGATAATTCCCGTGATCCTTCTTGCAAAGAGAAGAACATGGCCTCCGAGCGTCCCGTTATCCGCGAGATATCTTGGCGAGATATTTTCCCCTGGTTGGTGATCTTCCGAACATTTCGGCTGGCCATCTCGATGCCCGTGCTGCTGCTGGCCACGCTGGGCGCCGTGCTGACCCCGGTAGGATGGTGGGTCAGCGAGCAGTGTTTTGTCCCGTCGGCGACCTTCGAAATCGACGCGCCGTTCGCTCAGGTTGTCCAGGAAAATCGCAGCGGCCCGCACCGTCCGTTTCCCCCGCTGGTGCCGGACGACGGGCGTGTCCCGGGCTCGTTGTCGGACATTCTTTCCACCCAACCGGACGTGATCCAGCCGATTTTTCGTCGCTTCGTCGATCCGGTGGCCCGATTCTTTCGAGGCCAGATGACGCTGCAACAGGCTGGCTATTTCGCCCTGGGCACGTTCTGGATGTTAGTCATCTGGGGCTTCTATGGCGGAGCGATAACGCGGATCGCGGTGGTCAAGTTGGGCCGTGAGGAGCAGATTTCGCTGGGCGAAGCTTTGGGCCATGTCCGACGCAAACTGATCTCTTACATTGTTTCGCCCTTGTTTCCCCTGTTGGGCGTCGTCTTGCTGGCGGTGCCCCTCTTCTTGCTGGGGATGCTGATGCGTGTGGAGTACGGCGTGCTGGCCGCCGGGATTCTGTGGATCTTTGCTCTGCTGGGCGGATTGTCGATTGCCATCCTGTTGCTTGGGACGCTATTTGGTTGGCCATTGATGTGGGGGGTGATCAGTGCCGAACAGCATGGGGATGCTTTCGAAGCGTTCAGCCGCAGTTTTTCCTACACATTCGGCCGGCCTTTGCATTACCTGTTCTATGCGGTGCTGGCGACTTGGTTCAGCGGTTTATCGTGGTTGCTGGTCTATCATGTTTCGGAATGGGTGATCCTGGCCACACGCTTGCCTGCGGAAATCGGCGTTGGGTCTGAACGATGGGCCATGTTGGCGGTGCTGATCGATCAGCCGGCCGCAGCGACGAATCCCGAGATGGTAGGCGCTTGGCTGATCGGATCGTTCGAGTCGGTGGTTAGAACGATCGCCACGGCGTTCGGATATAGTTTTTTCTGGTGCCAGGCGGCAGCCATCTACCTGCTGCTGCGGCAAGATGTGGACCAGACGGAATTCGACGAGGTGTTTGTCGAGCGAGAGGATCGGCGGTACGAATTGCCCGCGTTGCAGTCCGTCGGCTCGACCGCCGCAAACCAATCGTCCGAATCGTCTGCCGAATCCTCCGAACGGTCGAACCGATGATCCATGTCCGCGATTTGACCAAACACTATTCCGACTTGAAATTGGGCCAAGTTCACGCCCTGGGAGGGATCTCCTTCGATGCCGGCGCGGGCCAGGTGGTCGGTCTCTTAGGGCCCAACGGCGCCGGTAAGACCACGGCATTACGAATCCTGAGCACCATGCTGCGCCCCACATCGGGTGTAGTGACCGTCAATGGTTACGATGTGGTGACTCAGGCAGCCCAAGTGCGGCGGCAGATCGGCGTTGTGTCAGCCGGCACGGCCATCTATGATCGGATGACCGCATGGGAACTGGTCGAGCACTTTGGGCGACTGCATGGCATGCAGTGTGAACCGTTGCGGCAGCGAATGGAATCGTTGTTCGATCGTCTGCAGATGCAGCCGTTTCGTGATGTGTTGGGGGCCAAGATGTCGACCGGCATGAAGCAGAAGGTATCGATCGCTCGGGCACTGGTTCACGATCCGCCGGTCCTGATTTTTGACGAAGCCACCTCGGGGCTGGATGTGTTGGTCGCCCGGGCATTGTTGAACGCGATCGCCGAGTTGCGTGACCAGGGGAAATGCATCGTCTTCTCGACGCACATTATGCGAGAAGCCGAACGTTTATGCGATCGGATCGCCATCATCCATCGCGGTCGTATCCTGGCTGCCGGGACGTTGCAGTCGTTGCGCCAGACGTATGACGAACAGGATTTGGAAGAACTGTTTTTCGGGTTGATCGCATGAACTGGACCAATATTCATCTGATCTGGATTCGGGAACTGCGCGACCAGTTGCGCGACCGCCGCACGATGTTTACGATCGCCATCCTGCCGTTGCTGCTGTACCCGATGATGGGGATGGCCTTCTTGCGGGTGACCCAGTTCATGCAGGAACATCCCTCGCAGGTTTTGCTGCTGGGCGTCGATCACCTGCCGCCCAGCCCGCCACTGATCGTCGATGGTCATCTGGCCTCGGCCGTCTGTTCGACAAACGAAGCGAGACTGCTGAATCTGACCTTGCAGGATCGGCACACCGACCAGAACTCGATCGAATCGGTTCAGAGGTTTGCGACCGCAGCCATCGCACGGGGCGATTACGACGTGGTGGTCTGGTTCCCGGAAGATTTTGCTCAGCGATTGGCAGCGTTCCGGCGGCAAGTCGATCGCATCGGGGACGACGATTCCGAGGACGATGATCGGGTGGAGGTCCAGGTGCCGGCGCCTCACTTGTTCGCCAATCTGGCAGATGACAAGTCGCGGATCGCTCACGACCGAATCGAACGCATCTTGCGGCGCTGGCAGGACCAACTGGTCCGCGAAATCCTGCTCAGCCGCCAGTTGCCCGAGGCGGTGATCCGGCCGTTTGCGCTGCAATCCCGAGACGTGTCGGACGAACCGTTTCGACGAGCGGCGGTGTGGTCCAAAGTCCTGCCGTTCATCGTGCTGATCTGGGCATTGACCGGGGCATTCTACCCGGCCATCGATTTGTGTGCGGGAGAAAAGGAGCGAGGGACGTTAGAGACGCTGTTGTGCAGCCCCGCGCTGCGTAGCGAGATCGTCTGGGGCAAGCTGTTGACCGTTGCCTCGTTCAGCGCGGTGACTGCGTTGCTGAACCTGTTCAGCTTGATCTTGACCGGAATCCTGTTATTTGGCCGCCTGACGGCGATGGAGGCGGGATTGGACATCGGTGCCCCGCCGTTGAGTTCGATCCTGTGGTTGATGCTGGCCCTGATTCCCATCGCCGCACTGTTCAGCGCATTGTCGTTGGCGATCGCTGCGTTTGCCCGCAGTTCGAAAGAGGGCCAGTACTACCTGATGCCGTTGCTGCTGCTGACGCTGCCTTTAATGATCCTGTCGCTGTTGCCCGCCGCTCAACTGAACTTGGGTTCCAGCGTGATTCCGGTCACCGGCCTAATGCTGTGGCTGCGAGCCTTGATCGAAAACGATTACGCTTCAGCAGCTCGATTCGCCGTGCCCGTGTTCGGCGTCACGGCGGCGTGTGCCTGGTTGTCGATCCGCTGGGCGGTGCATCAATTCGAAAACGAATCGGTACTGTTCCGCGAGAGCGAGCAATTTGGACTGGGGTTGTGGGTACATCACCTGATCCGCGATCGCGACAATACGCCGACGATCGCCGAGAGCCTGGCCTGTGGATTCCTGATCCTGATCGCCACTTTTTTCGGCAGCCTGTACATCCAACCCGCAGCCGATTGGGCGGGTCTGAGTCGCGTGATATTGGCCACGCAGATCGGGCTGGTGGCCGCTCCGGCGCTGATCATGACCCTGGTGCTAACCCGGCGTCCGCTGCGTGTGTTGTTGCTGCAACGGCCTCGCTGGTCGACGGTTCCGGCTGCGGTGCTGCTGGCCGTCTGCCTGCATCCGACGGTCGTCCTGGTTGCCCAGCAGATCCAGACCATGTATCCGTTGAACGAAGATGTGATCCGCGCCATGCAACCGCTGACCGATGCGCTTCTCCAAGCGCCTTGGTGGCAAGTCGTGTTGGTGATCGCCCTGGCGCCGGCCATCTGTGAGGAACTGGCTTTTCGCGGTTTTGTCCTCTCGGGTCTGCGGCACCTGGGAAGCACCACCGCCGCGCTGGTCATTAGCAGCCTGTTCTTCGCCGTCACCCACGGGATGCTGCAACAGTCGCTTTCCGCGTTCGGGGTGGGCTTGATCCTGGGGCTGATCGCCGTTCGTACCGGCAGCCTGATCCCCTGCATCGCTTTTCACTTGGCCCACAACAGCCTGACCGTTCTGATCGGGCGGCTGACCGCCGAATCGGACTCGCCGCCCACATGGACCACTTGGCTGCTGCACCCGTCCGGCAACGGCGACCTGGAGCTCGGCTACACTACCCCCGCGATCATTGCCAGTGTGATTCTCAGTGCCCTGCTACTGCGCTGGTTCCACCGTCTGCCGTTCGAACGTTCGGCGGAAGAAACCCTGGAACAGCGCATCGCCGCCCAGCAAAAGTAGGACGGATTGCCAATCCGTCCGTGACGTACCAATGCGGTAACCGTTCACGGCCACGCGGCCTCATCGTGGCATGTGCTCTGGTGCTCAGCGGCGAGCGCGTGGCAATGGAGGTAGTGGGGTCAAATCTGTAAGTTGAACCCGGAGCATCGCCTGCGGTGGGAAGGCGACCTGGGTTGTAGGTCAGATCGGGTCGTTGCCGGCGTCTCCGGAACCTCTTTCTAAGCCACTTCCCCGGCTCTTGCATTGTGCTTCGCAGGGACGACACAGCGATGGCCGGGTTCTCGATGGGAAGGGGCCGCAAGTTCTGATGGTCTCTCAGCGACTGCCAGAAATTGCACTTTGCCAGTTTCCCGTCGGAATTGGTACGGGCGGCCGAAACGGGAACCGATGTCGCTCCTGTTCGCGGCAGCACCGAGTGACCTCGACAGCCCAGGTAGCGGTCGCCAGGCGCCTCGACGCGAAATGGCGGGCCCGCGGCTCCGATGAGCATCCCTCGCATGCCTTCCCCTGTCACCCGCACCGGGCCCTGGTCTCTTGCCGCGCTTCCTCGCCCCCGGCATTCACCTCCCGACCACAGCCTGTCGTTCCCACGGGACTCAGCCCAACCCTGCTGCAAACATCATGGAATACCCTTGTCATGCCTCAGAAAACGCACGTCTCCATCAAGCAAGCGTCTCCAAGTCAAACAACCGCTGAATCCCCCATTTACCCAGCAGACGCCGTTGCGGGGCTTTCCTGGCGCTTGCGGCTTGCTCGATGCTCTCCCGAACCCGTGAACGGTTACCGCGGTGGATTCCAAGAAAGTATTTGTCTCGTCGGCGAATTTCACGGAAGCCGGTCAAGAGCGAAACATCGAA
>REEF01000644.1 GCA_007695205.1 Planctomycetaceae bacterium | reverse complement strand
TCCTTCCTCTGCACTGCCGGACCTTGGGTGGACCTCATGATGACGTGGCGAAAAAGGACCGCTATCCCCTGCCTGCTGTCGATCGTTTTCGCCTTGGTCGCAGCACCGAGCACGGCGCAGCAACTGAGGATCGAATTGACCCCCAAGATGCTGACGAACGAAGCGCCGGTCGGGGACCCGACTGGAATCATCGACGAACAGCGGGAGATCATCGGTCCGCCGGCAGGAACACCAACGACTGTCTGGGAAGTGGACCCGAGGCACTGGAACCAGTTCCCGGTCAGTGCTTACCTGGACCTGGGCGAAGAGAAGCGTCTGGCGAGCCTGTGGTTGTTCGACACACATGGCAAGGGGGACGTGGTCATCAGCAGCGGTCGACCGGGGGATTGGGAGCAAGTGGCCACGTACGATTGTGCCGCCTACATGAAATGGGTGGAAATCTCGCTGGATGTGACCACTCGGTATCTGCGGCTGACCCGCATGACGCCCGGTGCGAACTTCAGCGAGATCGCCATCTACGAGTACAGCGACGAAGCTTACCAGGCTTTGCAGGAAGAACGAGCCGAGCAGGCGAAACGCGAAGCCGAGCGGCAGGAGTTGCTGCGTCAAGCGCGTGAAGAGGCGCTGCGCCGACCGCTGGTCGATCTTCCGCCTTACGGCACGCTGTCGCTGGTCGACGAGATCGACTGCTCGATCGAGCCCGACGCATCGAATTTCCGGGAATATCCGGCCGGGGTCAGCCGGGTCGAGACGATCTTGGGCCGTTCGGCTCGCGTTCTGCCGCCCACGACCGACGAAGCGGCTTTTTTTAATTATCGCATCGGCAGCAACAAGTTACTGCGACCGGGTGCTGCGTACGTGCTTGCCGTCGACTATCCCGAGGATGTTCCGCGCAGCATGGTGGTGATCAATACGGGCAACGAGACGTCACGAGGCTTTCACACGGGCACCACCGTGGGTGACGCATTGCACGCGAAATACGTGAACCCGCTGGTCGAATCGCTTGACATCCCCCTGTCAGGTCGCTGGGAAACATGGTCGCTGCTGATGCGTTTGCACGATCGTTTTCCAGAGCGAGGACTGGTCCGCGGTCCTCAGCCGCGAACGTTGACTCCGGACGACGGTTTCGACGTGACGATCGCTCAGTTTTCGGCCGACAACATGCCCATGTCACGCGGCGTGGCGGTCAGCCGTCTGCGGTTGTTCGAGGTGGTTGATCCCGAGCGCCTGATCCAACCTTTGAGTCTACCGCCGGCGGAATTGCCGCGCCGTCATCTATTCTGGCGGGAGGAGATGGCGGATGGGATCATCGACCGCAAGACCGACCTGCCGGGAATCGACGATCCGCTGGACTGGTACCGCCACAAGGCCGATCTGATGCAGTTTCTGGGGATGAATACCTACAGCAAGGACCTGCTCGAATTCGGAGCATGCCAACACTGGGACTCGACGCCGCACGGCGGCAACGCCTGGGTGTACCACGACAGCGCCACCCGTCATCTATGGGCTGAGATTGTCGAGCTGATGGGCGGTTACGGATTCACCATCCTGCCTTACTACGAATATTCGGGCAGCAAGGGCGCCAAGGGGCTGGGCAATCAGCGAAGATCGCGCCCGCTGACCCGCGACGACGCCTACACGCACATCGCTTGGGTCGAATCGGCCAACGCCGACCTGACGGATCCCGACTCGCGGGCCGATTTCCAGAAGATGTTGGATTTGACGGTCCTTCGTCTGCGAGGCAAAGCGGATTTTATCGGCATCTGGCTTCGGTCGCGCGGGCAGATGCCGATCAGCTTTTCGGACGCCGCACTCGCTCGATTCTCCGCGGACACCGCTCGGGAAAAACCGGTCACACGTACCGAGTTGCGCGAGGATTCGACCTTGTACGGGCAATATGTTGATTGGTGGGGCGGTCAGCGTCATGACTTTTTGGCAGCGATGCGGGATTTTCTGCGGTCCGGCGGCATCGACGATGCGGTTGTTCTTTACACAGGCGCTTCCGGCGAACCCGGCGTTCCTTTTCCGACCTGGGACCCTTACATCGTCACGGATCGGCCCGATCTCTGGCGCCCCATCCTCCAGCGGCCCGAGCATCAGAAAGGGAGCCGAGGCCCGATCCAGCCGTGGACGATCGACGACGTGGTCGATCGAGGCTTGTATCTGCAGGCCCTGACCTCACCGGGCTTGAACTGGGGCGATTGGGAAGTCCATCACTCACGGCCGGCGGACGACCCGCATCGATACCACGAAACCGAGGGCGTACTTTTGACACACGCCTTCAATCGCAACTACACCGTCGCGTCCCAAGCGACGTTCGACGCCTACCGTACTGTCAGCGGGTTGGCGATCGTGCGGCACTATGCCTTGAACGAAAACATGATGGTCGATCAGAACGACCAGGATCTTTTGGGCTATTTCATCGCAGACATCGAGCGAGCCGGGCCGTACTGCATGATGGGCGAGGTCATGGCCATGGCTCACGGCGACCCCACCATGATCGGATATCTGGTCGGCAGCAACTTTGGCCGTGGATTCCCGAACTATGTTCGCCAGTTCAACGCGAACTTCCTGGCCTTACCTGCGTTGCCCAGCACCGTGTTGCCCGATGCCACCGACGACCCGGAAGTCGTGGTGCGTCGCATCGACACCCCGGCTCACGGTTCTTGGATCGCGTTGATCAACCCTTCGCTGCACGGCAAACCGCAACTGACGATCACTTTGCCAGACGGCCCTTGGCACGACGCCGTCACAGGCCGGCCTCTGGAGTCCCAGGCAGATCGCATCACGTTCGACATGCAACCTTGCCAATTGCGAACCCTGCATCTTTCGCCACGAACGACCGACAATGATGAAAGGAATGAGCCGTGAATCCAAAGATCTGGTTAACGGTTGTTATGTGCCTGGGCGCAGCGGTGGCGGGAGCCGCTGAGGCACAGCCAGAGAGCCGCCCGAACATCATCTTGATCTTCACGGACGACCAAGGCTTGACCGATCTCAGCATCCACGGATTCGATGACGACGTTCGCACGCCGCAAATCGACCAGCTTGCTCGGGACGGCGTCCTCTTCACTCGCGGCTACGTCACCGCCCCGCAATGCGTTCCATCCCGCGCCGGATTGCTGACCGGTCGGCATCAGAACGCATTTCACATGGAGACGAACCATGACGGGCCATTACCGTTGTCCGAGCCGACCATCGCCGATCGTTTGCAACAGGCCGGTTATGCGACGGGAATGGTTGGCAAGTGGCATCTAGGGCCTGTGCCCAGGAGCCAGCATCCGCAGTGGGATGGCGAATCCCACGAGCCTTATTTGCCTCGCAACCGGGGTTTTGAGGACTATTGGTACGGATCGATCAACAACTATGAAGTCAATTATCGGCTGGACGGCACCGACATGCCCGGCGCGCCGGCGAAGGTGACGGACACCCGTTTTCGCGTGGACGTTCAGACCGAGGCTGCATTGGCTTTCCTTCAGCGGCGCAAGGACGACGAACGCCCGTTCTTCCTCTACCTGGCCTGGTTTGCACCGCACGCGCCCATGCAGGCGCCGCCCCACCACATGGAGCGTCTGCCTCATGTCCAGCAGCATGAGCGGCGGATGGGGCTGGCATCCATTTTGGCCATGGACGACGGAGTTGGTTTGATCCGAGAAAAGCTTGAAGAGATGGGTCAGACGGAAAACACGCTGATTTTCTATATCAGCGACAACGGCGCACCATTGCGCCAGCGCGCCTATGTCGGTTCGCTCAACGCGCCGGCGGTCGGCGAGAAGGGGATGCAGACCGACGGCGGACAGCGAGTTCCTTTCGTCGCCGCCTGGCCGGGACGCATTCCTGCGGGCCAGGTGTTCGACCAGGCCGTTTGGTCGTTGGATGCGACGGTCACCTCGCTGGCGGCCACCGGCGCACCGATGGACGGCGAGTTCGACGGCGTCGATCTGATGCCTTGGCTGACCGGCGAACGATCAGGACCGGTTCATGATGCCCTGTACTGGCGTTGGCGGTCACAGGCGACGATCCTGGAAGGCGACTGGAAATTCATCCGACTCGGCGATCGCGCCCGATATCTGTTCGATATGAGGGAGCTGGGAAAGCAGACAGCCGGTGACAATCAGATCGGTCAGCATCCGACGCTGGCTGCACGGCTGGAAGAGAAATTGAAACAGAAGGCGGACACATGGCAACCGCCCGGACTGCCCACCGAAGTCGTCGCGGCCGATCAGCTCTTTTTCGATGTCCATGTGGAACAGACCCTTCCGGCCACGCATCCCGATCCACGTCCGGTGGCGGATCCCACGCGTATCATCCGGCCGGAGGATGTTCCGGCGGTGCCGAGCCAGACGCCCTACCCGGCCGACGAAATGCAGGGCTGGGTGGTCCGGCAAGGCATGGCGTTACGTTCTGCAGACGGCGCGCTGCGAATCATGCCCGTTGCCAAGGATGCCACCACGTGTTTCCTGACCATCGTGCCCGTGGATTGGCAGCCGCCGGTGACGCTGGCGATCGAAGCGAAATCGCAGCCGCCGGTGAGTCTGACCGCAACTTGGCGCACAGAGGCTTCTGGCCGCGACTTTATCGACACACCGGCCGCCGCGCTGGGAATTTCCGGCGGCGATCGCTGGCAGGCGGTGAAGACCCAGATTCCAGCGGATGACCGCGTGATTCATCTCCGGGTCAGTCTGCCGAGGAGTCATGCGGCGCCGTTGGACGTGCGCCGGATCGTCATTCAGGACGGGAGCGGGGAGTCGTGGGAGTTTTCGTTCTAAACTTGGCCAGGAAACCTGAAAGCTCTCGCCCGGCAAGCGAGGAGGATCTTCATTGCTTTTCGCTGAGTGGGGGGACGAACAGACGGTAGATCACTGGGGTGATGAACAGCGTGAAGAGCGTCGATCCGGCGAGGCCCCAGACGATCACGGTAGCCAGGGGGCGTTGCACATCCGAGCCCAGGTCCGTGGCCAGCGAGGCGGGCAGCAGACCCACGATCGAGCTGAGCGCCGTCATCAGGCCCGGGCGCAAACGATCCAATCGGCCTCGGACGATCGCTTCATCCAACGCGTACCCAGCCAATCGATAGGTGGAAACGCCCTTGAACATCAGGACGGCATCGGTCATCGCGATGCCGAACAGGGTGGCGAACCCGACGCCCGTCGAGACGTTCAGGTGCATCCCGCGCAGATACAATGCCAGGGCTCCGCTGGCGACCGCGAACGGCACGGGCATCATCAACACGCAGGCGGCTCGCACCGAACCGAACGCGGCGATCAGCGCGATGAAGATGATGGCCACGGTGACGGGGATCAGCACCGAGAAGTGGCGGTAGGCTCGATCCAGGTTCTCGAACATGCCCAGCCACGACACGCGGTAGCCAGGCGGAAGCAGGATCTGCTCGGCGAATCGCGCTTGGGCTTCGGCGACGAATCCGCCTTGATCGCGTCCGAAGATGTCGCAGCGGACCGTAATCCGGCGTCGGCCGTCTTCCCGTGCGATGATCGTCTGGCCGTCGACCACGCTGATCGACGCGACCTGGGACAGCGGTACCGGCACACCGTCCTCGGTATGGATCGGCAATTGCCCGATCACCAGCGGAGATCTCCGAGCGTCGCGGTCCAATCTGGCCACGATATCGAACGTGCGTTCACCTTCGGTCACCTGCCCGACCGGTTCGCCGCCGATCGCCATGTTGATCAGATGCATGACCTCTTCGATCCGCACGTTATAGCGGGCGCAGAGTTGGCGGTCGGGCACAATCACCAACTGCGGTTGCGGTCCCTCCTGCTCGATGGCCACGTCCTGGTTACCCGGCACCGACCGCAGCAGGTCGACGGTTTGATGGGCCAGTTCCAACAGCACGTCGAGATCGTCACCGGACAATTCGACAGCCAGATTGGCGGATGTGCCATTGGCATCCTCGGTCACGCTATCGATGATCGGTTGAGTAAAATTGAAGCGGGTGGTGGGGAATTCATCGCGGAATCGGTTCCCGATCTCGGCGACCAATTCGTGCTTGTCTTTGAAATCCTTCCATTGGCTGCGCGGTTTGGGGCCGATCATCATTTCGATGCGACTGGGCGGAAACGGATCGGTCCCGTCATCGTTACGTCCCGCCTGGACCACCGCGAATTCGATCTCGTCGTATTCCAGACAGATTTCGCGCAAGCGGCGGCCCAGTTCGCTGGTCTTTTCCAATCGCGTGCCGTCGGGAAAGTTTGCTCGAACCCAGATCACCCCTTCGTCCAGATAAGGCAAAAACTCCACCCCCAGTCGCGGAAAGAGCGTGGCCGACAGCAGCAGCAAGCCGGAAACGGCCACGGTTGCCACCAGCCACCGCACTCGCAGCAACCCATACAAGATCTGTCCGTAAATCGGATAGACCCAGCCCAGCACCGGGTTGACCCATTCCTGGTAGCCTCGCCGAAAGAGGAACGTGGCTATCACCGGGACCACCAGCAGCGAGAACAGCAGGGCGCCCGTCAAGGCGAACAGCAGCGTCAGCGCCATGGGCCGGAACAGCAGTCCCTCGATCCTGGTCAGTGATAGCAGCGGCAGGAAGGCCACCATGATCGAGGCCATCGACACGAACACAGGCCAGTGGATGTCCAGCGCCGTAGCACGCACGATCTTCCAGACCTCGCGGGGATCGCGCGTCCCCGAGGCGCCCAATCGGCGAGCGATGCTTTCGCCCATGATCACCGCACCGTCGACCAGGATGCCAAAGTCGATGGCTCCGATCGACAGCAACCCGATGGGGATGTCCACCAGGTACATCATCACCAGCGCAAACAGCACCGAGAAGGGAATGGTCGCTGCGACCAGCAAGGCCATGGCCGGACGGCCCATGAACAGGATCAGGACCAGCACCACCAACGTGATTCCGGCCGATACGCTGTGGGTGACCGTATGCAACGTAGCTTCGACCAGATAGGAACGGTCGTAATAGGGAACGATTTGAACGCCTTCGGGCAGCCCGGACTCGTTCAATTCGGCGACCGCCTGCTGGACTCGCTCGAGCACCTGGGATGGATTCTCGCCTCGTCGCAACAACACGATGCCCGAAACGCCGTCATCGCGATCGTCCTTGCTGAAGATGCCGTTCTGCGGCAGGTGGTCTTCACGCACCTCGGCCAAATCTTTCAGATAGATCGGTGACCCGTTGACGCTACGGATGAAGGTGTGTTCCAGATCGGTGATCGTCTCGATTTGGCCTCGGCCTCGAACCACGATCGACAGGTCGCCGCGCGGGATGATGCTACCGCCTCCCGATGCGTTATTTTGCTGGATGGCTTCTTCGATATCGGCCAGCGTCACGTCGTAACGTCGCAGTTCTGCCGGTGTGAACTGCACGGCAAACTGGCGTTCCAGGCCGCCCAGGTTGGCGACTTCGGCCACCCCTTGGACTCGCATCAGTTGTCGGATCACCACCCAGTCGTTCAGCGTTCGCAGTTCCATCGGGCTGTAGCGCCCATCGGAGACCAGTTCGTAACGATAGATCTCGCCGTAGGCGGTTGCCAGTGGTCCGAGTTCGAAATCGACCCCCTCGGGCAATTCCAGGTTGACCAGGTTCTCTTGGACTCGCTGCCGCGCCCAGTACGGTTCGGCCGATTCGTGAAAGATCATCTGGACCAGAGAAAGGCCGAAGATGGTCCTGGAGCGGACGACTTCGACTTTCGGCAGTCCCAGCATCGCGTTTTCCAGCGGGATGGTGACCAGCCGTTCGACCTCTTCCGGTGCCCTGCCGGGAAACACGGCGATCACCTGGACCATCTGTTCGGAGATATCCGGATACGCGTCGACCGGTTGTTGCTGGAAGGCCCAGATGCCCGCGCCGATCAAGACCAGCAACATGGCCAGCACGACCCAGCGGAGCCGGAGGGCAGTATCGATAAGCGAAGCGATCATGGCGTCCTCTGAGCGTCTGCGCGCAGACTGGCCGCTGCGACGGGTTTCAGCAGGATGGCGTTCTGGCTGATGATCTCGTCACCGGGACTCAGACCTTCGAGGATCTCGGCCTGGCCATTTCGCGCATCCCCGGCTTCGACTTGAGTGAGCTTCCACACATCCGCTTGGGCAGCGACGCGGACGAACACAAAGCTGTTTCGTCCCAGGTGGATCATGCTGGTCGCTGGCACCAGGATCGCTTCGCGCGGGTCTGTTCCCAGTCCGATATCGGCAAACATGCCGGGTCGCAGTTGATCGTCGGGATCATCGACAAAGAACAGCACCCGCAACGCCCGCCGTTCGATCGACAAGGTAGGCGAGATCCGCTGGACAGTCCCGGTGAAAATCTGTCGAGGCATCCCAAAAAAAATCGCTTCGCAGCTTTGTCCGATCCGCACGCGCGCCTGATACTCTTCGGGCACGTCCGCGACCACGACATCGACATCCGACGTGGCCTGTTCCAGCACCTGGACATCCAGCCCCATCAACTGCAACTGGCGTTGAGCTACCGCCTTTTCCTGTTGTGCGATCGACAATTCCGACTCGGATTCGTGGATCTCACGACTGCCTTCGATCCGAGCTTCGAGCAGCTCGGCTTGCGCCAATTGCAGGTCCGCCAGCGAATCGGTCCCGGCCGCGACCAGCCGCTCCAGCCGCTCGACGATCGTCTGGTGGCTGGTCATCCGCACCTCGTTCAATTCGGCCACGCGTTGAACCTGCCGTTCGGCGAACTGCACATCGATCACAGCGCGACGCCAATCGAAGTAAGCAGCCAACGCGTCGGGATCGTTGAATTGCCATTGGATGGAACGGTCCGGTCCGACGGGTCGAAGACTGGCTGCGACCGTTCCCGTAACACGCAGCGCGGCGGTGGTCACCGAGCGGATCTCGGTGACGTGGGTATCCAGCTTACGGCCCAACGAGCTGTCCGGATCCAGGCGAAAGGTGCCGTTGCCCAGTGCTTCGATCGCCAAAGCGATCGGCCGTGCGGCCTGCAGATCACGATCCTCGATGTCTCGATCCGCCGGCACCGACCAAAACAACAGGAAGATCAGCAAGCCTGTCACGACGATAATGGCGCCGAAGAACTGCACCGCAAAAAGCACCCGCGAGATCGTCGAGGGTCGATCGGGCTGCCGCGAGGTTGCCACCGGCACTGGCGAGCCCGCGTGATCGGGTTGCGGGCCAGGTGTCGAAGATTCTGGGGGTTGGCTCATGGTCACAATACTGTTAGACAATCGATGCGTAGGGAATGCGAACCGTTCACCGATCAGGATGCCAAGTTTTCCGGTCAGGGTTGGATATCGCCGCCCAGAGTGGCTCGGAACCGTTCGGCAGCACGCAGGTAATCGACGCGGCTATTGATGTAGTTTTCGTAAGTCTCGCGGTAATTTCGTTGGGAATCCAGTACATCGATCAGCGGCCGGCCACCGGCTTCGTAGGCTTGGCGAATGCTATCACGAACTTCTTCAGCCAGCCGCAACTGGTCCTCGGCCACCGCAGCAGCATTGGCCTCGGCGGTCTCCAACTCAGCCGCCACGCTGACCACTTCGGCTTGCAGTTCCACCAACCCCGCCTGCAATTCCAGGACGCTCTGCCGCCACTGAGCGTCGGCTCGCAAGCGGTTGCCTTGGTTGCGATTGTAGATCGGCAAGGTCAGGGCAACGCCAACGGCCCACGAATTCGCATCCGGGAACCCGATGGCTCGCCGTTGAAACTGGCGGGTGTAGCCCAGCACGGGGGTCACTTCCGGATAAGCTTCGCGGCACTGCACCTCGATCTCCGCCTGGCTCTGAAGGATCTCCAGCCGCAACGCCTGGATGTCAGGGCGCTGGCTCTCGGCAATCGCCATCAGTTGCTCGATATCCTCGCGTTGCTCGAACGGGCGCTGCTGTTGGATGGCTTCGGTCAACTGATCGGTCACTCGGAAACTGTCGTCGCTGGTGGTGACCACCGGTACGTATCCTCCCATCAACGCTCGTAATTCGGCTTTGGCGATTCGCAGGTCACGCTGAGCTTCGCGGAGCGTCTGTTGGCTGTTCAGCCGATCCAATCGAATGCGGTTCAGCTCGACGCGAGGCATCGCGCCGTTATCGACTGCGATCTGGGTGATCTGTTCGACCATCAACAGGTTCTCGGAATCCTGCTCAGCCAGACCGACCAGTGCTTGGGCTTCCATCACGTCGTAGTAGGCCAGCGCTGCCTGCAGCACGCGCTGCCGCACCAGATCGGCGTATTCGGCCTGGGACACTCGCCATTCGGCTTGGGCGCTCCGCATCTCGGCGGCCCGCTTGCCAAACAGGTACCAGTCGATCGGGTAACTGATCTCCACGTCGAATTGCGGCGGTCCCCCTTCTCGCTCGTCCGCGACAAACGGGCGTGTCAGGGGCAGCAGCGACTGAAGAATGTCCACCTCGGGGTTCGGTTTCAACGCGGCGGTGACCTGGTCGGCGTCGGCCATCAAGATCTCTTCAAAACCAGCTCGCAGCACAGGGTCGTTCTCCAGGCACGCGGCGATCGCCTGATGGAACGACAGTTCCGGCAGATCGTTCGAACGGCCGGTTTCTGCGACGGGGGCCACCAGGGACTCGACTGGCTGTGGGATTGCATTCAGCAACGGTTCGGCCTGTACTCCCGGTTCCGTGCTGTCCTGTGTCGTCAGGCTCACCAGAGCGATATCGTCGGACGGCAAGACAGGCAGGTTAGCGCTGGTCGCGACTGCTGGCATCAACGACTGGTGCGAACTCCACTCGTCGAACAATCGATAGTTGGCCGTTTCAGAATGGGCGCCCACGGTCGGCTGCAGGCGATCAACACCGCTGCCACCACGACAGCCGATCGCGGTCACGGGCAGGCAAACCGCGACGGCTAACGCCAGGCGTTGGAAACGAAGGATCGTTCGTCTTGTCGGCATCAAATTCATCCTGGATCGCTTATGACGGCGGTGCGCAAAGTTCCGTTTGTTATCTCTATGCTGTTCTTTTCGGTTCTACCGGGATGTCAAAAAAGTACCATGGCTCGACGCCCGCATCTCTTCACCGAACCGCAAATTCGGCAATCCCTTCCTGATCGGCACAGTCTACCATCGATCCAAGCAGCCTTGCTCGGGCCCTAGGCTCTGTCAGAAAAAGGGTCTGATCCTCTCCGGGCACACCGTATTTCGCGAGTTTCAGCGTGCCCTCCAAAGGGTCAGACCCCTTTTCTGACAGAGCTTCACCTACACTTTGCGTGCCAGTCGTTCTCCTCCGATCAAGAAGATCGAACATTCGCATGGGAACCGACTGCGGCGAAAACTCGTGTTTTCTTCGGTTTTCTTCGAAGATACTGCTGCTTGAGGGCGTGGAGAATCGAGCGATATCTTCCTCTGATGGCATCACATCAACGTGGGGCGAAGATCGCGTCGCCCCAGGTATTCCGTCGAGCATCCCGGTAAAATGCCGCAGCACTCGTTGACCGACCGGGCATTTTGCCGGGACGGCTGGCAGCAGCTCGCCGCTTGTTCTGATCGGAGAGATGCTGGATAATCGGATCGAAACATTTTTTCTCGGCCATTGCTTAGGATCGGCAAATGATTTACTGTCGCGTTTTGCGGAAGGGGTCGGGAGTCGTTTT
>REEF01000659.1 GCA_007695205.1 Planctomycetaceae bacterium | reverse complement strand
ATGATGGCCAGTTCCGCGCTGTTGTTGTTCCACAGTTCGCGGCCTTCGCCTGTTCGGCCAACTCCGCCGCCGCTGTTGGAATAGCCGACGTACAGTTTGCCGTCGTGTTCGATGGCATAGGGGTAAGCCAGCGCGACCCGCTCGTGCGACTCACCCGGCCCCTCGGGGAACAGTGCGTGCCGGATGACGAACACCCGAGATAGCTCGGGCTGCCCAGGTCGGCTGACTGCGATGGTCAACGGCGAGCGGCGCCGGCCGCTATCGGCCGTGGTGGTGCAGATCAAATAGTTTTGCCCGGTGCTCAGCGTGCCGGTGTACGGCTTGCTGGTCACCATCGGAAGATTGGCGGGGCGGGACGGAGTCCACGTGCGGCCGTAGTCCTCGCTGTGCGCCACCAGCGAGACCGCCTGCGAGCCATGGCGTGCCACGTTGACAACTCGGGCGCCGTCCAGGATCACGGACGATTCGCCCCACATCGGCAGCGAGGGTGGCCGCGGGATGACCACCAAATCCCACTTCGTCAGGTCGTCGCCGTGGCTGATCGCGACCGCTGCGGGATTGCCGTCGCCGACCCGCGCGCCGGACATGATCCAGTTGCCGTCGGCCATTTTCAGCGGCTCCTGCATGGGCCAAAAGCCGCCTTCGACGACCACGCCCTTGGGCTGCCACCGGTCGCTGGATTCATCGAGCACATAAGCGCGGGTGTGGACATCTTTCATGGTGCCGTGGTACGCGCCATGGAATGACCACAGGGTTCCCTCGTGCGACAAGAACACGCCGTGACTGACCCCCAAACCCGGTTCGCCCGCATCGATCGTGAAGATCTCGCCCCACGTCCGGCCGCCATCGTCACTGACGCGGCCGCGCGCTTCTTCGGTGTCGGTGTTCTCGCCGCGTCGGTTGTGGCCGAACGAGGCGACCAGCCGGCCTTTGTGCCACGCCAGGGCGACGCCGTGCAGGAAACGATAGCCGTCCCTGGAAAACTCGTACGGCTTGATAACGTGGAACTCGACGCCCGGCAACACGGGGATTTCCGCGCTCTTCGGAACCGGGCCGCCGTCCCAGATTTTCACAGGTTCCGGGATCTCGATCTTGTGCGGCGTTGTCTGCTTGTCGGCCATCCGCTGAATCACCGCCGGCCCCAGCACCCCGCGAAACAACGCCACTTCGTCGATCGCGCCCAGAAAGACTTGCATCAGTTGACCGCTGTTGTCCACGGCGCCGATTGTCAACGGTGCGTCGGTGGTTGGCACGGACGCCGGCAGCGGGCCTTCGCCTTCCAGTTTTCCGTTGACATACAAACGGCCCTGGCCGCGGTCGACCGTCACCGCGACGTGCATCCAATGGCCGGGCTGCGGCTGGGTCTGCGACCCGACGGTCTTCCAACCCTGGTCCCAGAGGTAGAACCGAAAGCGGTTGTCGGCATCGATCATCAAGCCCCATTCCCGCTGGTTGGCCGCGTAAACGTTCTTGGCCACGATCATTTGCTGGCCACGGTCCAGCGCGTAGACGTTGATCCAGGCAGTGATGCTGAACGGGGCATCGGCAAACGCGATCGCATCGGTCGCGGCCACGGTGACATAATCGCCCAGGCCGTCCAGTTTCAAAGCCTGCCCCTCGACGCCAGCTATCAATTCAGGAGCCCCGACGACCTTGCCTGTCAGCCGACCGGCAGCGTCCGGCACAACCCCCGCATCGAGCGTCCCCAACGACCACGCCGCGACCGGCGGAAGACCGGTGCTCGACGTGGATTGCTCCGCCGCCACTCCCGCGACGGGAAGCAGAAGCAAGACGATGGCCATTAGGGCATCCACGGTCGTACTGATGATCTTGTTCATCGAGCGTCCTCCGCCAGGGCGAGGTAGAAGTTTGTAGATCCAGGCGTGCGTCGAAACCTACTGTATCACCGACCGCCCTGGGATCAAGTGCATCGGCATTGCTTGTGACGATTGGCACGTTCCGGCGCGAGATTTAGGACAGTGGGAAGATTAGGTGTAACATTTGGGTTACGGGTTTCGCAACAAGTGTCGTCCGGCGTGATCGCGGCCTCGGTCCCGACGATTTTCGCCGCGGACTCGGAAGAGCTGGAGCTGGTTGTAGAGGTTGCAATTGGCCTTGGATCATCTTCCTTTCGATCTCCGCGAAAGCCTGGGCGGCACTATCCGAGTCGAAAGCCAGGTGGGCCAAGGCAGCCGGTTCGAGTTCACCGTGCGGCTGGAACTGGCCGACACTGCCGAACCCGATGATCTGGTGATCGTGCCCGGTTGCCTGCATGGATTGCGCGTGCTGGTCGTCGATGATACGCCGACCAATCGCCGCATCTTGGACGAAGTGCTGCGGCACTGGCACATGGAACCCGAGTTGGCGGCGACCAAAGACATCATGCTGACGTCTGGCGACCGCCCGGAGGATACCGCCCATTGTGCCGGATTGGGAATCGCCGCGTATTTGCTCAAACCGGCCAAGCAATCCGAGTTGCTGGAGGCGGTCTCGATCCTTTTACAGATCGCCCAGCAACCAGGGGCCGGTTTGCTCCAGTACGTAGTCCAATGCGGCGGCTCGCAGCAAACGATCCTCGCCGCCCGCTTGGGATGTGGCCACGATTCGCTGGAACCCGCTCACCTCCTGGCGGTAGTGAAAGGCCTGCATCCGAGCGGAAGTCTGCTCGGCGCTCAATCGATCATCGACCGGAGAATCCAGCCATCGGACCTCGGCGCCGGGGCCTGTCGAGCGGACGGCGATATGCTCGCTGGCCGTCACCTGCACCGAGTATCCGGCTCCTAGCAACGTGGCCGTTTTCGGTGACAGGTCGAGCTGATCTTGAGCCGAGTTGCCGATCAGTTCGACCGTGTCGCGTCCCAGTCCACCGTCGAAACGGACGCTGGTCACCTCGGCAGCGGGAAACTGCTGCGTCTGATCGTTCAGCGTCACGGTGTGGTTCGTCGTTCCCGCCTGGAAGCGGAAGAAGTCGTCGCCGTTGCCGCCCTGCACCACGACCTGGGCGCCCTGCCGCACGATCGAAGGAGTAATTGTCGGGGGGGCCGGATCGACCGTGTTTCCCGACTGGATTTGAGCATCGGATTCGATCTGCGATATCAGCGTTGTCCAGCGAGTCGAGCCGGCCGGTTGGCTGGACGCAGCCAACAGACGCGTGTACAGGTATTCGGGCCTCAGTCCCAGTTCGCGGAAATGCAGATCCACTCGCGACTCGTCCGCTGCCAATTGGACGTCGATCTGGTTGCCGCCTCCATCGATCATCGATTCCGGCTGGCGCTGCTGGATCTGGTAGGCTCCCGCTGCCACCTCGCGGAATTCGTACCAGCCATCCTGATCCGTCCAGGTTTGGGCGACCGATGTACCGGCCGAGTCGACCAGCAGGATTTTGACACCCGGGATGCCCTCGGTCTCATCGGGCTGATGGTTGTTGTTGGTATCCGCATAGACGAATCCGCTCAAGGTGCCGAATTCCGGCACAGGAACCGCAGTAAAAGTCACCCGCCCATCGGTCTCGTCCAGCCCCGGTTGCGGGGCGGGGTCGATGCTGATCTGTCCCTCGTTGACTCGTGCGAAGCTCAGGTCCAGGATCGAGGTTTCCCCGGCGACAGGTGTTCGAACGGGTTGGAAGTCGATTTCCAGCAGGCTGCCAGTCCCGGCCGGCAGTTCCTCGGGGCTGAAAATCCACACATTGATGGTCCCGGCCGCCCCGTCCAAATTCAGCACCAGTTCGGTTTGGACTCCCGACCACAGCGAACCCGCCCGGATGAGATCTTCGCTTGTCTCAAGCAGGGCGACATCGTAACTCAGCCGAACTTCGACACCGCGAATCCCCTGGGCGTTGCTGACGTTGATCGGCGCGCTGAATTGGCCGGCAGTGATCAGCACCTCCAAATCGGGGATATCGATACGAACGACTTCCGCTTCACCGACGCCCAGCAGGGTGCTCAACACACATCGCGTCTCCAGGCGTTCGAAACCGATCGAGCGTCTTGAACTTGTCATCGCGTCGCCTTCTTCCTTGCTATCTTGGGCCGAAAGTTCTGGGTCCTACGTCGTAACGCGACCTCCGGCCGCAACCAGAGTAGAACGGAATTCATTCCGCTCGGAACGGAACGAATTCCAACCGCATCTCCGGCGCGCCATATCTCCCCACATCCCCTATCATCGTCATTTTCCCGATGGCCTTCCATCGTTTCTGCCAACCAAAATCGCGCTCAGGAACGCGGGAAAATAGCTTCGCTGTTCTCGTTTACCCTCATCACGGCAGACCTTGATTGCTACACTGGGGTTGCCGAAGTTTTTTTTCCGTTCCTTCACGAGACCTGCCGACTGCTTATTCCCAATCCCATGCCAACCGCTGACTCTGACGCGGCGCAAGCTATTTCGGTTCCCGATGGCCTGCCTATTGAGGAAATTCATTGCACAGTAGAAGGGGTGACCACGAAGGCGTTTGATGAACGGTGGACAGACGAGTTCTACCTTTGCCATCTGCGTTTTTCTGTCAGAATAGGAGGAAAGACAACTTGGTGTCTTTTGACGGTACCTGCGACCGACACTTTATCCCAACTGCCGTTAGAGATTTTGGAGGACCGATGAAACCTTCCCACGCCGCCCATCCCGTTTCCCGTCGACGTTTCTTCCAGCAATCGGCGGCTGTCGCCGCCGCCTGCTCCGTCGGCAGATCCGCCGCCGCCAACTCGCCGGTCCATCGATGGGCGATGCGGCTGTCCACGTCGTCGATTCATTTTTCGAGCCTGCCGATCGAACAGGCCTGCCAACGCATCGCAGCCCTGGGATTCCGAGCGATCGACATCTGGTCCCCACACGCAGGATGCCCTCATTTGGACGATGCGCAAGATCGCTTGGGCCCCGATGGCCTCAAACGGGTGCTGGAGGACAACAAGCTGGAACCATACGCCTGGTCCGTGTACGTCGGTGGATTCGCCAAGTATGCAGATTTCATCGGCGCGATGGGGGGCGGAGTGGCCGTCCGCGGAAATACGCGGCGTTATCCGCCCGAGGAAATGAACATGCGGATGACGGAGTTCGTCGAATCTCTGAAACCCGAACTGGAATTGGCCGAGCAACATGACGTCTACTTGGCGATCGAGAATCACAGCGGCCAGTTGATGAACAGCCTGGATTCGTTAAAAGCCTTCATGGACCTGGCTCGGCACCCTCGATTGGGAATCGCTCTGGCTCCCTATCATCTGCAGCGGATCGAAGCTTCGGTGGAAGAGGCCATCGCCATCTGCGGCCCGCGACTGTTGTTTTTCTACGCCTGGCAAGCGTATCCGGGCACCCAACAATTGCCGGGTATCGGTCCGACCGACTTCGATCCGTGGCTGGCGGCGTTGGCCGAGGTCGATTATCGATGGTATGTCAATCCGTTCATGCATGGTGAACCGGAACCGGACGCCATGACCGAGGCGTTGCGCGCCTCGCGGCAGTACCTGCTGCAACGCGCAGCCCAGCTTGCCGATCGCGGATAAGGTGAACGGTCCCCGATTTCCAATTTTTCGTACAAGCTATTGCACGCCAAATGGCAATCGCTGATAATGTGGAAGGATGTAGAGGCGTGAGGCCAGTGAGCCAATGATGCACTTCCCTGTTTACGGGGTGTTTTTTGTGGCGAATGCCGTACTAGTTGCGATCTTTCTGACACCGGTTTTGGGCTGGACGGATTCGGTTGCCGAGCGATCGGGGCCATTCCAGACAGTGGCAGCCGAACAACCGCAGACGGCCCCATTGTCGCCGCAGGTTCGCATCCAGCGTGCGGGCCGCTTGTTGACGATGGATTTCGACTTGGTGGACGCCCAGGGCCAGCGGCACAATCCGGGGCGAGACCGACGGAATCATCCGCCGACCTTCACCGTTTTCAAGGATGGCCAGCCGATTGGTAGCGGTTCGTTCGAGTATGGCTGAGGCGGCGTATGTGCGTGCTCGTGGCGAGTACCTTTTAACGCTGGCGTAGGACCGTTGACCATCGTCGCCTCGCAGGATCTGGGCGACCAAGGACAGAAGGAAAGCAGCCCGGTAGTGGTGCAATGGCGGTGGTACCACCATGTGCCCAGCCTGGGACTGTGGGCCGTGCTGGTCGCCCTGCTGTTTCTCGTTCCAGCCAATCGGTGTGCTCAGGCTTGGTTGATCGTGCTGCCGGTGCTGGCAGTTCAGCTCGGCTGGTCCATGTTCGCTCGCTTGCTGTCCCTGCCGGTCGGCGTGGCGGAGAATGCCGGAGGCGTTTTGGTGGCGTTGGCTGTGTCCTGGGCGGCGGTCTGGCTGGTGGCGCCTTGGCTTACGCAGCGGCTGATCCCCGTGGGGTTGGCGCTGGCCCTGCTGCTGATGTGGGGCGTCGGTGGTGTGTATTCTTTCAGCGCTTACGACATGGCTTCGCTGAACCAAGCCGGCGTTTCGATCCTTGCTGTCCTGCTCGGTTCCGCCGTACTGCTCTCCTCGACGGTGTTGACCGCGACGTGTTGCCGGCGCTCGGCTCGGCCGGAACGCTTTCTGCCCTGGGCATTGTGGTGGACCGTGGTGGTGACGCTGATGCTGGTCGCATTACTGGCGACGGTTCTGATGATCGGGCCTTTCATCATCATGGGACTGCTCGATGGCAACGGAGCATGGGACGTGGTATCCGTCGTGCTAGGCATGATGATCGGTCTGCTGATCTGGGGCGGCGTATTGGGCGTAGCGATCTATCTGGTGAATCTGCCGTTTCTGCTGTTGGCCCGACAGAGTCCGTTGTTCCGCGCTCGTAGGGACGATACGCTGCGGCCGGTTTCCGTCCCGGAGGATGCCGGCCCTGATGCGCAGTCTGTGGACGACGCAGTGGTTGCCGATCCTGATTCCCCGGCGATGGTCAAGGAGCTTTAATCGATGATCCGCCTCGCACGAGCAACCGCACCGTTGGTTTTGTTGTTAGCTGGCGTGGCCTCGCTGGTCTATGGCTTGGGTTATCATTCGGCCATCGTCTCGATCGAGCACGAAATCGAGATCGATATGACACCACCGCCACCGCCGCCAGCAATGGACATGCATGGCGCGATGGACATGCATCCTGGACCGGGCGTCGACCCTTCCGGTTTCGGGCCACCGGGTGAAGGGTTCGGCGATCCCTGGCTGGATGAACCGCCACCCTGGCTGGCACCTCCGCAAGAGCTGCGGACGATGCGGGACACGGTGGTTGTCCACGAGCAGACGGCCGAGTTGCATTTGATCCTGGAGATAACGTACGGGGGAGTTCGTTTGGATGACGGGATGTTGTGGCGGACTTACACGGGTGAGCCGCCTTCGTTGTGCCCTACGTGAGTGAGGTGACGCGGTCGTGGCGCCCATGACCAAAGAAAGCTCGATGCCCTTCTCGGCCCGGCTGGCACGTTGGCGAGCCTGGGTGCAGGGTGCGTTCACGCTGGCGTGGCTCGATCCATTGGCCTGGCGTTATCACATGGTTTGTTCGCCCGTCTTTCACTGTCACTCCTGCCCCTTAGCCCTGTTCGCCTGTCCCATCGGCGTGCTGGCCCATTTCAGCGCATTGCATCTGTTTCCGTTTGTCGCCTTGGGCATGTTGGCCGTGATCGGCGCACTGGTGGGCAGTTTCGTGTGCGGCTGGGCGTGTCCCTTCGGCTTTCTCCAGGATCTGGCGGGTCGGTTGCCGACGCCGAAATTTGAATTGCCCAGTTGGCTGGGATACAGCCGTTACCTGGTCCTATTGGTGTTGGTGCTTGCGATTCCCTATTTTTTTGGCGAAGAGCACCCGTTGTTTTTCTGC
Source organism: Planctomycetaceae bacterium (assembly GCA_007695205.1). GTDB lineage: Bacteria > Planctomycetota > Planctomycetia > Pirellulales > Pirellulaceae > SKKK01. Next base: position 3,848 of record REEF01000659.1, on the reverse strand, counting down.
CGGGTATGCCCCGCCGGTGCGTTGGAAGCAGCGGTGCCGCACACGGCCAGCACGGCGCTGGCGGGCGGCGGCATCGTATGGCCCACCGCAACGAAGATGTCCATCTTGGTCGTGTTTCTGGTGGCGATGGTGTTCATCCGTCGGCCGTGGTGTACGCTGCTGTGCCCGCTGGGAGCCATCTACAGTCTGTGCAACCGCGTGTCGTTGGTGTTCTTGAACTTTCGTTCCGACCGTTGCAACGATTGCGATCTGTGCCGGCGACTCTGCCACTACCGAGGACTCGGCCAGCGGCGCGGCGACGACCAGCGCTGTATCCGCTGTCTGGATTGTACCCGTTGCACCGCCGTGACGCTTTCCAACGTGTTTCAGATAGAAAAGGAGAAGCAGAACGTCAGTAGTCAGTAGTCAGTAGTCAGCAGTCAGTGGTCAGTGGTCAGTAGTCAGTAAAGGAGATGGTTATGAATCGGCGATCGATGTATTTGGCGAGTGCCGTAGCGGCTGCGTGGGCCGTAGCGAGCGCTTTGGCCGCGAACGCAGAGACGTTTTCTCTGCAACTAAAACGATTGGAGACGGTGACCGACCGTTCGACCGGTCCACCGCCCGACTACATGTTCCGCGGACTCATGGGACAGCGATTCCAACGCCAGATCGGCGAGCATGTCCGCGGGACCCCCGGGCAGACGGATGAGGCTGAGTTTGCCAAGGTGATTACGAAGGAGCCGAGCTACCATTCAAAGTCCCCCTTCCGTGGCGTGGCCACGTTGGGGACGCAGAAGTTCGGCTTCGTGTTGGACACGGACAAGCCGGAAGCGGAAGGAGACCAGGGCACACCGGCTGTGCAGAACTACAACCGGCTGTACTTCGATCTCAATGGCAACGGTGACCTGACAGACGATGCGGTCATCGAAGCCCTAGCCCCCGGCAACGTCAGATATCCGCCGGGTTACGCAAGTTTTTCGTTTCCCCGTGTCGATCTGACAGTGGATGTCGACGGGACCGAGATCGAATATGCCTTCTTCTTCTCCGGCAGCTCGCGCTCGCTGTCGCTCGGCGGGAACCAGCAGTACCAGTACGTCTACGCGTCGCTGAGTGCGGCTGCGTACCGCGAAGGCGAGATCACGGTGGACGGGCAGACGTTGCGGGTTGTGGTGACGGACTTTAACAGCAACGGACGGTTCGACGATCTGACGGCGCCGGATCCCAACGTCAATTACGGGGACGGCAGCGTCTATCTTCGGCCGGGCGACATGATCTTCGTCGATCCTCAGCCGCAAGACAACTATGGCTATGACGTGACGACCAGCGACGCTCAGCATTACTTGGCCAAAACGATTCGGATTGGCGAGCGTTTTTACGATCTGGAGATCACACCGGCGGGCGACCAACTGACGGTCAAGCCCTCTACCCGGGAGGTCGGGCATGTCAGCAATCCCCACCAGGGATATCACGGGTTGGCGTATGGCGATCTGGGCGTGCTGAAGATCGTGTCGGACGAAGACGGCCGAGCGATGTTGCCCGAAGGCTCGTGGAAACTGCATTCGTATACCCTGGACCGTACGGGGCACGAACAAACCGACGAGCAAGCCGACGCGGCGCCATCGCTGCTGCAGACGCTGGCAAGCGCGGTCTTGGGAAGTACCCAGCCGACGCGACCCAGGCCCACGAGGGTTTCGGCTCGCATGACGGGCGAACAGGCCGCGTTCGAGGTCCGGGCGGGTGAGACGGCCGAATTGAAGTTCGGGCCGCCCTTCACGCCGAAGGTGACGGCCGCTTACCTGCGAGGCGACCAGCTTTCGCTGGATTTATCGCTGGTCGGGGTGGGCGGCGAGGTTTGTAGCAGCTTGATGGTCGACGGAGCGCGACCGGGCAAGCCGACGTTCACCATCACCGACACCGAAGGAAAGATCGTCCAGACCGGCACGTTCGAGTATGGGTGAGGCTTCACCTGCCGGTACTCGTGGCGAGTACCTTCGGAGCCTGCGGCAGAATACCGCGTGAAAGTCAAGATGGAAGGCGGTCCGTTCCCGATCGATGCGGACTACGAAAGTGTCCTGCGGTCAGCGGATTGGAGACGCATCGGTGGTGCGTTCGGTGGTGTGCAGACGCGTTGAGGAGAGTAACCGACGGTAACCCCCGAATTCTTCTTGGAAAACCAGCCGGGACAGTGTAGGAGACTGTCCCGGCCAGTTGTCACATTGCCCTGCACTTAATCTTTCATCTAATCTGTCCCTATTCCTGTTTCCTTCGAGCCAGGGAGATTAGGTGAAAGATTAAGTGAAAGATTAGGGTGAGCTTCATGCTAGGCATCGTAGCCATCCTGCTGCCTGCAGACTTACCCCCAACGTTGCATAAAGTCCCCTCGTAGGACGGATTGGCAATCCGTCCAGCGCCGAGCGAGACATCACGGAAAGTGAGATCCAGCCACCGTTGACTTTTTCGGTTTCGCATTGGTATGTCACGGACGGATTGCCAATCCGTCCTACTTTTTATGCAACCATGGGGTTGCCAATCCCCATCAGATTGAGGAGTTCTCCATGATCCGAACTTTTGGTCGAGTTACCACGATCGTTCTCATAACGTGGACCAGCACCGGATGGTGGTTAGCCGGCGCACGGGCCGCCGAAAACCCTTATCCCGTGCCCGAAGGCGGTGTGCCCGAATTGGTCGCCTTGATTCAGAAGGTTTCGCAAGTCCAACCCGAGTCGCCGCAGGACGATATCCGCCACCGGCGGTTCGCCCGCCCGGCAATCCGCAAGGCCGCCGAAAGAATCCTCGAACTCGAACAAGACGCCACCTCGGAAGCCTATCAGGCGGCCCGGTTCCTGGTGATGGTCGACCGGATCCGCTCGATCGCCCAAGGTCATCCCGACCCGCAGCAGACCATGACGGACGCATATGCGTACATCGGCGAACTGGTCAAGGCAGGACAGCACCGGGTCGCTGCCGACTTGGCTTTGCTGCTGGGTCGGACGCTGGTGCAGGTGGGCGAGTGGCAAGATGCCGTCGATATGCACAAGAGCGTTTCGCCGCTGTTCGCCGACACCAAGAGCCCGGCGATTGTCAGCCAACTGCGGAGTATTTCGGAAAGCGTGCTGGAAATCTCGGCCCAAATGGAAGAGATCGGACCCGCCGCCGAGAAACCGGTGATGCAGCCCACAGGCCGACTCGTACCACTGGATCTGAGCGGCGCATGGAACCGGAAGATGGTCGATTTCTCCGGATCCGGTGATTTCGAAGGAAACGGGTTGGCCGAACTGCCCGAGGGCGAACAAGTGTTGCGCGGCGTCACATTCCGCATCGGCGAGGGTGTCGTCCAGCTCGGCAGCACGAACCTGCCGGACGAGTCGGGTGAAGTTGCGGACATTGAAGTCCAGCGGAAGATCAGCCGTCTGTACGCCCTGCATGCGACGCAGTGGAACACCGACGACGGAGCCCTTGTAGGTCAGTATCGGCTGACGTATCAGGACGGCGAAACCGCATCGCTGCCGATCGTTTATGGCGCAGACATTCGCGATTGGTGGATTTGGGACATTGGAATGCCACTGACGCGCGGCGTGGTGGCGTGGACCGGTGCGAATCTGCATACCGAGCGATACGGTGTCGCCCTGCGTTTGTGTCTGAGCGTCTGGGAGAACCCGCACCCGGACAAGCAGGTCGCTGCGTTGGACTTCGTATCGAGCATGGACACCGAAGCAGCCCCGTTTTGTGTGGCACTCACGGTGGAAGAACTGGAATCACCATAGAAGCCACAGCAAGACCGCCCGTGTGGATCGGGGTCTCCGGGACCGGCGCAGCTATTTCAGATAGCGCGTATTGCCGTCGCGGCGCAGCAGGCCGGTGCGATCGAA
>REEF01000710.1 GCA_007695205.1 Planctomycetaceae bacterium | reverse complement strand
TCAGTTATTTCTCGAACGGTGTAAACAGTTTTGGTTGCGGCCGGAGGCCGCGTTAGGACTGGCAACGAAATAACTGAGTGGAATGGCGTTAGCCGCCGGTTCCCCAGCGGCCGAAAAAACCGGCGGCTAGCGCCTCGCCGCTCACGTGAAAACCCGACAGTTATTTGTTTGCCGGTCGTTCGAGGCAGTAACGAAGCTGGGCTGGAGACCTACGGTCGGCGGTTTCGGCGGGGTCAGAGACCCGCGCCGAACAGAGGTCAGAGACCCGCGCCGGGAAAGTCATGAAGGGAAAACGTCTCTGCCACCACGTTCCTACCGGCGGTTGGCCGGAAGCGGTGGAAGCCGCGATCAAGCCGCTGCTGGCACGCCATCACAAGATCGTCAGCGAGCCAGCGGCGCGCCACCTGTTTGTCACCGACCGGGCCGGGGTGATGCTGGCGGTGCACAAGGTGATCCAGGACCTTCCGGAACTCACCACTCCGCCGCCCCCGAGTGAACCTGATCCGCCGGTAGCCGTCGTCTACCCGATTACCAATGCCGATCCGGAGGCGGCGATGACAGTGCTCTCTCCGTAGGTTCGCGCCGGGTCAGCAGCATAAACGATGACCAACTGGGCTCCGCACGCACTGGCCAGGGACGTAGCCAGATCCAGTACGGTTTCCTGGTATTCGGAAAAGTCGACGGGGACCAGAATCGCATCGGCTTTCATGAGATCGCCCTAACCCAACGTCGCCGAACAAAGCGATGAACGCGAGCCGGAAAGCACTACGACACACATGCCTTGGCTGATGCTGCCCGCATTTGTGTTGTGCTACTGCTTGGCCCGATTCGACGTCCCAGGTCTTTTGACATCCGTCCAACTCGCCTCTCTCGCCGTTTCTGCAGCCTGTTTTCGAGAATACCGCACAGATCGTGGTCTCTGGATGCTTGCCGCCTTGTTCGCGGTTCTTTGGATTTCTATATCTGCATTATGTGTAATCGGTGAAATCCAGGACTGGATGCGGGGCGTTGCCCCTTCGTTTCCGGTGTATGTCGATAGCGTGATTGCGACGATCTTGATTCGTGCTCACACAAGGTTCTTATGGAACGCAGCGAGATCCAATTTTGCCATTTCGCATGATCCAACGTAGAAATCCCGTAAATGCAGGGGGGCACTGCCGAATCCTCGGTACAACGTACCGAGCATGCGATATGCCCCATTTTTCCAGGCCAGGGTATCCGAACTCGCCGCATGCGATGGTCCCAGGCATGTGATGAATTCGTCGCGGAACGTCACGCAGAAGAATACATGTTGTTGCCCGCCCTTCCTTCTTGCCGTATGATGTTACGAAAGTTCATGGGTGATGATCGCCCATCCGCCGCATCCCCGAGCGCAAGCGAAATCAAAAGAGGTCACAGACGGTGAACATCGAACTTGAACGCGAAGAAGATGGCCGATGGATCGCCGAGGTACCGGATCTGCCAGGCGTCATGCTCTATGGCCAAAGTCGAGAAGAAGCGATTTGTAAGGCCAAAGCATTGGCCTTGCGAGTGCTCGCTGATCGGCTCGAACATGGCGAGAGTATCCCGGAACTGAACGAGATCTTTGCGGTACCAGTATGAGTCAATGGCGATCAAGCAAAGCACGACTGGTACTGGCCGCCTTGTTACGGATCGGTTGGACTGTCAAACGTCAATCCGGTACGTCACACCGCATTTTGGCTCGTCCTGATTGGCCGAATTTCACCTTTGCGTTCCATGACCAAGAAGAGATCGGTCCTCGCATGCTGGCCCGGATCGCCAAGCGAACCGGACTTACCCCGGACGACCTTTGAGAGACCGACGAACCATCCGATGCACGCGAGGCGGCGGCGCCATCCTCGCACAAGGTTGAATCACGCGCGCCGCCCGCGTGATCGGGAACGTTCGTGCGATCTGGCAGCGTCGGGCAGGATAGCCTTGAACACCGTGGTTTGCGGCGGGGCTTGGATGGTTGGCGTCGGGGACACTGATTCTCCGGCTTTCGATTTGGCACGGCGCATGGTCGGTCTGCATCGCCCGATGCCGTTTTGGTTGATCGGCACGGCGCCTGGCCGCCCCGGGAATCAGCGTTCATCAGCGTGGATCAGCGGTTTGCCTGGGTTCCGGGCTGTTCGGTCGGACGCCCGGTGGGCGGGTACGAAGGGTTGATCGCGGCGCAGGATTGTCTGCCGAACAACGAGCGGCGCGATGTGTTCGCGGCGGAATACTCGGTGCTGGGTCGGATCTGGGAGGCGTTGTCGCCCGATCCGTGCCTTTCCGCCTACGAAACCGACTATCGTTGGCTGACGCAGGTGTACGAATCCGTGAAGCCCCCCAGCGGCAACGGCAAGTTGCTCTGGCACATGCTGGGCGCCAAGACGATCGAGCTGGTCCATGAGAACACGGAACTTTATACGATCCGCGACGACCTGGAGACCCTGGTCATGGATGCGGAGGTCTTGGCGAGCGTGATCGGAACTCCCAGCGTGGAAAAGCGGGGCAAGACGCTGGCAGTCAACTTGGTCGCTCGCCTGCGGAAACACGGCAACCATCCCAAGTTTGTCGCCCTCGGCGAACGACTGGAGAAGATCAAGGAGCGTCACGAGCAAGGACTGCTCGACAGCAAAGAATTCCTGAAGCACCTGTTCCAGCAGGTGAAAAACGCCCAAACACCCGTGATCGTCGAGCGGATCGTGGCCGACATCGACGAGATCGTGCGGATGGTGCGATTCCACGGTTGGCAACAAACCTCGGGCGGCGAACGCGAGGTGCAAAAAGCCCTGCGGAAAACTCTGCTGAAGTACCACCTGCACAAGGACCAAGATCTGTTCGACCGAGCGTACGGCTACATCCGGCAGTATTACTAAGAAGCCCCAACGAAACCGCTCACGTTGCGTGGCCCTGCGATTTGCGGTAACATGGGTTTGAACGGGCACAACGATTACTCGGAGACGAGGTAGGTCAATGGTTACGATCGAGGAACGGGTGGCCAAATTGGAGGGATTGGTGGATGAACTCCGCGACCGGCGTGCGTCCGCCGACACTCCTGGGCGCGACGACTGGAGAGACACCGTCGGGATGTTCGCCGATGACGACGTGATGCAGGAGATCCTGGACGAAGCGCAACGGATTCGCGAGGCCGACCGAAGGCAGGCCGACCCATGCTAATCCTGGACACCGATCATCTTTCCGTCCTGCAGCGTCCGAAGACCCCGGCGGCTGTCGCTCTGAATGAGCGACTGTTGTGTGCGCCAAAACTTCTCGACACAGTAAAGCTGAATGGCAGGATCATGCCGACGGGAGGACGATACGGGTGCAATCAACACTTCGCACCGCTGGCGTAGAACTCCGATGAGTCCGATCCCGTCATCAAAGTAGGAAGACCAGGAACTCGGTTCGCGGGCAATTCGTAGCGCGACTGGCATTGGAAATGCAACGTAGGACTCTTCAGCAAATCCCATGTTGGCTCTGGCTTGTTTCAATGCCTCCGCTATTCTGCTGAGTTTCAGCTCAACAGCTACGAGCCGATCCTGGAGCGGCATCCACCCGTTCATCTTCTGAAGGCGACCGCGAGATGTTCGGAGCACAAACCCGTCGTCGATCAATCGCTCGATTTCGGCAGCAACCAGCTCTTCGCCAACCGTCGCCGCGAATCTGCTTACCAATCGAGCTATCGAGACCGACTTATCTTCTTCTGCGTCGGGAATCTCAAGGAGTAGCACGGCCCGGGTGATCGAGGCGACTGACTTCTTCTGTCGCAGATGCATTCGATGGGCAGCGTGCTCCGTATTGAAACTGACTCCGGCGAGGTCACAAATGCCCCACGGCGTCACGAATTCCCGTTTGACGTGCAGACCGGCGCGCGTCATCCAGCGAGTCACGCTGGGAGCCATGTCTGATTCACGAAGAAACATCGAACTGCACCTCGCACGCTAGCTGAAGTATCGGCCTTGTTACTCGTATTGTTTCGGTTGGCAACGACGGAAGCCACCAGCCATCCGCAGATTTGCTTGACGCTAGCATACCGAAGCTTCAGGCGCGACTATGAGAGCCGCACCGGCTTGCGACTGGACGCCGAAGTCATCCGTTCCGCCCTGGAACACATTGGCGAGGGCTGGGAATAGACGGAATCCAAGGCAGGACCGAGAAGCAAGTGAAACCAGAGAACGGACGCAAGGAGTGAAGCCCTTTTCCGTACCCCGCGACCGCTGATTTTCCAGGGTTTTCGCCGTTTCCGCTCGGAGCCAGTCCCATTTTTTCACAGCCTCTCCCCGGCGCAGCTTGGGCAGGTCGATGTCGCTTTGGCGGAAGAATTCGCCGCTCCCGAAGCAGTTTGTCCCGGTCCCTCGGCCGGAACCCCTCATCTTTCGATGGCACAACGCACTCGATCCGGATTCTTCAGGAGCCGATCTGTTCGGACAATCGTCGGTACATCAGGAAGTAGAACATCTCCAGGTAGCGTCCTGTTTCTTCGCGTTCGATGTTCGAGATGTACTTCCAGAACCCGTAGATCCGAGCAAGTTTGAGCAGGCGATCGGCGTACAGCTTCCATGTGTACCGCTCGGCGATCCGCTGCAAGCCGCCCTCGGAGATCGTCTCCCAGTGCTTGGGATGCTCGCGGCAGCGCAGGAAGAACTCCAGCATCTTCTCGGCGGACAGATCCCCGTGGTTCGGGTCGATATGGAATCCGGAAACGCCATCGACAATGGTTTCCGAAGGGCCGCCGAATCGCGTCGCAAAGGTCGGCAGTCCGGAGTTCATCGCTTCGATGACGGTCAACCCAAAGGCTTCGAACAGCGCGGGTTGGACAAAGGCGCCGCGGGTGTCGGCCACCTGGCGGTACAGTTCCCCGACCAGATGCTTATCTGCCTGCATGACCATCCACCGGACTCGGCCATCCAGTTGATGTTCGTCCATCAGTTCGTGCAGGTACCGGATCTGTTCCGCTTCTTCGGCGTCGGTTGACGCTTCGGGGTCCAGGTGGCCCCCGATGATCAGCAGGTTGGCTTCGGCCTGCAACTGGGGCGATTGGGCGTACCAGGCCAGCAGTCCGGCGGGGTTTTTGATCCGATCCAAGCGGGACATCGCCATCAGCAGGGGTTTACTGCGATCTTGCAGGCAACCACGAGCCTGGTCGTTGGCATCGCCAAAGATCATCTCGGCCACGACTTGACGCAGTTCCTCCGGGCGACGCTCTTGCTGGAAGTACGGGAAGAACACGTGGGGATCGGCGCCCGGCGAGACGATGTTGAATTTCGGGTCGTACACATCGATGCCATAGCTGACTCGATACAACCCCGGCAGCGTATAGGACTGGTAACTCTCGTATTGTCCCATCGAGTCGCTGGTTCCGGCGATTTCTTGATAGGTACTGGTGATGATGAAATCGGCCGTGTTCATGGAGATCAGATCGGCCGTGTACTGGCACGCGAAGTGGTGTTCGTCTTCGTGTTCTTTCCAGTACAGATCCGAGTGCAGGTACTTTGTCTTTTCCAGCGCGTGCGCGATATTGCACTGCGTCACCTTCATGGAATGCGCCAACATCGAGGCGACGATGTTGCCGTCCGAATAGTTGCCGATGATCAAGTCGGGACGCCCCTGGCCCTCGGCGACGATCTCAGGGGACACTTCGGTCGCGAATCGTTCCAGGTAGGGCCAGAGATGGAAGCGCGAGATCCAGTCGGTGACGATCTCGCCGGATTCGGTGCGAAAGGGCACGCGGATGATCCGTGCGTTCCGAGTCCCGACGATCGGCTCGTTCCGCTCGTGGCACGTCGTGCCTTCGGAATTGGGGATCATGCGCGTGACGACCAGGATCCGCGGTTCGACGTCCAGTCCCTGACGATCGATGAAATCGTACATTTCGCTTTCCAACGCACGGACCTGATCCAGGATATAGACCACCTGGCCGCCCGTATCCGGCTTGCCCAGCACGCCGGATTGGGCGAAGAACCCGTGCGGTGAAAGGATGGTGATGGTGAAGATCATCGGGATGCGTCCCAGAAAGCGCATGACGCTGTCCGGCCCGGGCGCTTCGAGGATTTCTGACAAGAACTGCATGGTTTCGCGGGCGCGTTCCACCGTCTTGCCCCACCCGGGTTCGAAACCGCGCCGAGTCATCTCGACGGCGATGTCGCGCCAGAGCTGATCGGATGGTTGCTGGGCGAGAAACGTATCGGCTTCCTGCAGGGCCTCGCGCAGCGATTCGACGTCGACGATCGACCGGTTCAGCATCAACTGCTGGCTCTGCACTCGATGTAATTGCAAGAAGTCGAACAGCTTCTGTGCGCCGCCCGTCGCATCCTGGAACAAGCGATTGGACAGATGGCGATTCAAGAACGTCATACCCTGGCCGATCGAGCGGGCGTCTCGCAGACGTGGAAAGCCGCGCCCAAAAGGCTTGAGATCGAACTCCAACGTCGGGATGCTGCGCAGCGCTGAATCGACGATTTGTTCCTTACTGCGCAAGAATTGGCTGACCGTGATCTGCCGCAAACTCATCTGCTCGCAATCCAGTTGCCAGAACCCGCGGCGGGCGACCGACCAGCGGACGTCCAAATACATGGCCGAATCGCGGAAGAACGCTTCTTGAGCCGCCTCCATCAACCGATGCAAGGGGCTGTCACGCAACTCCGTTCCGGGCTGAGTGGCGCAGAAATCCTCCAGGATCTCCACCAGGTCGGAACTCAGCAGAAACGACTTCTCCTGCTCGCGGTATCGTCTGAGCAATAGATAGACCGTGTCTCGGTGCTCGATGCAAAAACGTTCCAGATCATTGCCTGTCACAGGAATCTCCCATCATGGGGTAGCAGCAAAGAAAAAAATCAAGGAGCGGCAACCAGGTACTTCTCCAACAAAGTCGCGATGTCGAAGCAGTGCCTGGCCTTTCGCACCGAATCGTCAACCACGGGGTCGATCGCCACGGAGAAGACCTCCAGTGGCAGCGAGTCCAACAGACGGCGTGCCAGCGCCATATCACCAACCTCGCACAATTGCCCGCTCTCGCCTGCCGATTCCAAGTAGTCCTCGGCTCGTTCCGGCGAGGTGAACAAGGCGATGGCCAGCAGGGGGCGCCCGTCACTGGCCTGGCCCTGGATACACGCAAACCCGGTGTCTTGTGCCACCACGAAGACCGGGTAATTCCAGGGCGAAAAGTCGGCTGCCAGATGCTTGTCTCGCAACGCGGGGATCGAAACCGTCCATCGCGTCCGAGCGTGGCGCTGCACCACTCGCGGATCAAAGGCCACTTGGGTCACCGGTGCACGAAGCGCGTCCAGCAGCCAACGGAATTCGCGCGCGTTCTGCAACGCCCGCGGTTGGCCCGGCAAGCCATGATCGTCCATGAATTCGGCAGCCGATTCCTGGCACGTGTAGACGACCAGCATCTGCTGGTCCGAGCCATCATCGGCCAAGATCGACACGTAACCGGTCTGGTGCGGGATCAGATAGATCGGGTATTCCCAGGTGATATCCATGGCGAGCGGGACTGCTGTGCGGGCTACGGTTGATGTTCGGGGCGGAGCAAGTCGAAAACCGTTTTGACCGGGCTGAAGACGGCCTGGGGGACCTCGACGAAAACCGTGTTCCAATCGGCCATCGAACCGTTCCAGAGTCCCGGACGTTCCAAGACTCGGATCGGCTGTCCGGCCGCCGTTTTCGAAGTCAGGAAGAAGCGCTGGTTGTCGACGTAGTCCTGCAAGGGATACGGGCGATCGGCCGCGTCACGCAATCCCAACGCCATGAAGACCGGGTTGAAGTGCGTCGCGGCGGCGAAGATCTCCTGCTGGTCGGGGTCTTGCGGCGCTACTTCGGCGCTCTCGATGATCTGCAGGCTGAGCGACTGGTCGGATTGCCGAACCCAGAAGGGACCGCCGCCGGGTTCTCCTTCGTTCGGCACGACACCGCAAATGCGTAATGGGCGATCCAGTCGCTGCTGCAACCGCTGCCGTTGCTGCGCCGGATCGGTGCTGTCCGCGTCCTCGTCGATCAGACCAGTGAACGCGTGGTGCAGCAACGGGTCAGCATCTCGCCAAGCCTGTACATCTTGTGTCGTTTGCAGCGATGCCAAGCATCGGTGAATTTCCGTTTGAAGATGGATCAGGTAGCCCCCCAGTACTTTGATCCAATGGTCTGCGACTGCTCGCCGGTTTGCATGAGCGATATTGTCGACGTTCTTGACAAAGACGAGATCAGCGCCAAGATCGCTCAGGTTCTCCAGCAACGCTCCGTGCCCTCCCGGACGAAACACCAGACTGCCGTCGTCGTCACGCAACGGCTCGCCCTGCTGGTCCAGGGCCAAGAGATCGGTCGACGGCTTCTGTTGGCTAAATCCGACATCCAGCCGAACACCGATTTCACTGCGTAAATCCCGGACCAGGCTGACCAGCCAGTTTTCGAAGCGATGTTGATGTTCGGGGGATACGGTGAAGTGAGCGTGACATTGCTGCTGGTGGTCGGCGAAGCATGCAGCAGCTTCTCGTAGATGCTCCTCGAACGACGTGCGGTTGGTCGAGCCGTACGCGTGGAACGGCAACAGCGCTTTGGGCAGCTCGCTCAAGCCCAAGCCTGATTCGCCCAAGAGCAAGGCTTCGAGCGTCGCGTCGTCGTGAGTGGCACGCAGTTCGGACAGCGTGTGCCCGTTGCGGCTGGCGACGGATTCCAGTTCCGCGTAGAAGGCGAAGCGATCCAGGTGCTCGGCCAACCGCCTCAGATCCTGCGGATCCTTCCAGGCGAACATCCTGGACGCCGCCCCAGAAGCTGGCACGAATTTGCTCCAGCGCCCTCGCTGCGCCGCGTGATGGTGGATCTCCAATAAACGGCCATGATCCCTCTCGGGAATCTGCTGAATACCGTCATCGACCCTGCCAGGGCGGATCAGATGGGGATGATGGCTGGGCTGGCGTAGCATCCGCAACTGCTGGTCGGCCGCATCGATCGAGATGCCGCGCGCGTCCAACTGGTGTCGATCCTTTTCGGACCATGCGACCGTCATCGTTACTCCTGGCCTTGTATTATGATTTGCAGGTCGACCGTCCACGGCTGGTGTGCATGGTGCCCGCATCCTGTCAGAATGATCCTCCCATTATGGCGTTTTTCGAGCGAGGAACAACAGTGGACGGACGTTTCGTCGTCTCGGGGATATCGGCTTGGACCAGTCGCTCGATGTGGTGGCAAATCCGGCCGCCGTGTTGGCTGTCTCACGGCGTGTCGGAGCCTCGGTGGTTGACAGAGGGCTGCTGATCGGCGACAGTAAAGCCATGGGCAGTTGGAAAAAGACTTGTGGGATAGCACTCCCGAACCCCTTGGGTTTCATCATGACGGTGAAAAGTTTCATCGCTTGTCGCCAGCGACTGGGAACCGTCGCTGCATCCGCCTCGAAGCTCGAGGCAAGGAGGTATTCGCATGTACATTCAGTTGGTCAGCATCCATGGTTTGATTCGGGGTTCTCGTATCGAGATGGGGCGTGACGCGGATACGGGTGGCCAGGTCCGCTACGTTTTGGAGTTGGCCAAGGCGTTAAGCGAATTCCCTGACGTCGAAGCGGTCGATCTGTTCACACGCCGCATCCGCGATCAGAAGATGTCCGAGGATTACTCGGTGGACATCGAGCCGCTGAGCCCCAAGTGTCGCCTGGTGCGTCTGCCCTGCGGTGGTGGCCGGTACATACGCAAGGAACGTCTGTGGCCTTATTTGGATGATTACGTCGACGCGATGATCTCGTTCACTCGACGCGAAGGCAAGATCCCGACGGTCGTCCATGGTCATTATGCCGACGCGGGCTATGTGGCGCGCGAGGTGGCGGCGGCGTTCGGAACGCCGTTTGTGTTCACGGGGCATTCGCTGGGCAAGCCCAAGCTGGATTACTTGCTGAGCGAAGGTTGGACGCAGGAAGAGGCGGACAAGGAACTGAGCATCAGTCACCGCATCGACGTCGAACAGGATTGCCTGGCGGTTGCCGACATGGTGATCACCAGCACGCAACATGAACGAGACGACCAGTATCGGAAATACTACCAGGACACGAATCTGCGTTTCGAGGTCATTCCGCCCGGGACCGATCTCAGTCGTTTCTTCCCTTACTACGAATACGAACTGGCGCCCGACCAGGTGGACGAGCATTTCAAGCAGGCGCGGATGCGGATGAAGAATGAACTGGGGCGTTTCCATTTCGATCCGGAACGGCCCTTGATCCTGGCGCTTTGCCGGCCGGATCGCCGCAAGAATATCGGGGCCTTGATCCGAGCCTACGGCGAGAATCCGTCGCTGCAGGCCATCGCGAATCTGGCGGTTTTTGCCGGTATCCGCGAAGATATCGGATCGATGCCCGAGAACGAACAGCAGGTGCTGACGGACATGCTGCTGGCGATGGACCGTTACGACCTGTACGGCAAGATGGCCATCCCTAAGGACCACAACTCCGAGTACGATGTTCCCGAGCTGTATCGGCTGGCGGCCTCGAACCACGGCGTGTTCGTCAATTCGGCTTACATCGAGTTGTTTGGCTTGACCGCGATCGAAGCCTCGGCGACCGGGCTACCGTTCGTGGCACCTCAGGACGGGGGCCCGAGAGACATCGTCGAAAACTGCCAAAGCGGCACGATCGTCGACACCAAAGATCAGCAGGCGTTGAGCGATGCCATGCTGAAAATGTTGACCGATCGCAACCATTGGGACCAGTGCTCGAACAACGGCATCAATCTGGTGCGCAAGCATTACTCGTGGCACACGCACTGCGGGCACTACCTGGAGTGTCTCAAGGATCTGGCCTCGACTTCCAAAACGGCGGCCCCGACCATCAAGGTGGCGCCAGGACGACGGTTGGCCGAGTTGGACAGCATGCTGATCACGGACATCGATAACACGCTGCTAGGGGATGACCCGGCGCTGCAGCAGTTGAAAGAGATCATCCGGCAGCATCGCAGTCACATGGGATTCGGCGTTGCGTCAGGACGCGCGTTGGAGCTGATCAAGCAGGTGTTGGACGAATACGACTTGCACGACATCGACGTGGTGATCGCTGCGGTAGGCACGCAGATCTACTATGGCCGCGATTTGGCTCCCGACAAAGGCTGGGCCAGCCATCTGCGGACTCGATGGTACCCCGATCGCATTCGCGAGACTTTGGACAAGCTACCGTTCTTGTTCCTGCAGAAGGACAAGCACACGCAGCAGGAATTCAAGATCAGTTACGATCTGGACGACGGCGTCGTGCCGGACGAAGTGCTGCCGCAGATCCACGAAGCCCTGGCGCAAGCGCGCGCGCCCCATTCGTTGATTTTCTCTCACGGCGTATTCGTGGACATCCTGCCCTACCGAGCTTCGAAGGGCAAGGCGGTCCGGTACCTTTCCGGCAAGTGGAACGTGGCGCTCGAACGGATGGCCACGGCCGGCGATTCGGGCAACGACGCCGATATGCTGACCGGCCAGACCGCCGGGATCGTGGTCGGCAACCACGACGAGGAACTGCTAGACCTGAAGGGGGTCCGCTCCGATCGCATCTACTATGCCCAGGCGCACTGCGCCGGCGGGATCATCGAGGGCCTGCGACATTACGGGCTGATCGAACAAGCAGAAGCCGCCGTCGCGTAAGGATCGGCAAAGGAAAAACTGTTGGATTTCGTTGGGTGGTACCCAGCGCGAACGGGGTCGGGAGTCGTTTTCGGGCAACAACGAACCAT
>REEF01000298.1 GCA_007695205.1 Planctomycetaceae bacterium | reverse complement strand
CTCGTTCGTTGATCCGACCTGTCGAGGCAACGGGTTCTTGAACTTCGACGACGAAACCTTCGGGTCAGGGCTGAACCGCTTTCTGGTAGCAGAGTCCCGTCCAGCGTCCGGGACCCACTCTCGGCCCCGCTGGGTCGATTGACTATGCGGGCTCCTTGTTCCTGGGGACACCCAACTTTAGAGATCACTCTGTTACTACGGCATTGGCTTGCGGAACACACCACCGGCGAAGCAACCGTACTCCACACACCCTACTACGGTGAATCATCCGGCCTCGTACTACTTTTCCCAAATCTCCAGTTCGGTCAGGCCGCTACGGGCACGGCCGTCGTGGATGAACAGGACGCGCACTTTGCTGGTGGTCACCGGCGCGAAAGTGATCGTGTTGGCCATCGAGCCGGTGGGCTTTTCGGGGTCGCGCGAAGCCACGTTCACATCGCGCCATGCTCGGCCCGTCCACGCCTGAACGATGTAGTCGTTCGGCGGTTGAACGCCGCCGCGGTCGTCGTAGATGTGCAGCACAGCACGGCTGACCGTCTTCGCTTGGCCAAAGTCGACTTCCAGCCAGTCCTGCTCGTTCGGCGATTCGTAGCTGGTCCAGCGGTTCATGGGCGTGGGGCTGTAGATGATCTTGCCGTCGATAGCCCGCTCGGGCCGGCCGCCAAACCGGTCGCTGTGCGAGGCCGAGGCTTGCGGATAACCTTCGCCCGTGGCGTTGAACGCCACATTGCCGGCCGGCGGCGGCGCGGGCGTGTAGGGTCGTTCGCCCGGCCCCCATGCCTCCAGTGCGGTCAGGCCCGATCGTCCGCCCTCGGCGTGGTGGAACACGACGCGCAGCTTCGCCACTTCCATGACGGGAAACGTCACCGTGTTGGGTCGCCGTCCGACGGGCTCGGCCGGCCGACGCTGCTGCGCAGGAACCGGCTTCCAGTCCCGGCCGTCGTGAAACTCCAGATCGAAGCTCGCCGGCGCGATGACGCCCTCGCCGTCGTCCAGCAGGTATAGCTTGACGGTGTCGATCGGACGCGCCAGGCCCAGGTCGACGACCAGCCAGTCGCTGTCGCTCGTAGAGCCCAGCGTGGTCCAGCGATTGACCGGGCGAAGATCGTAGCGGAACTGGCCGTCGTTGACGTATGCCAGCGAGCTGCCGGGGCCGACGTGCGAGGCCGACAAACGTGGAAACCAGTCGCCGTCGTTGTTCACGGCGTAGTTGTACCGGACCTCGGTGGGCATCGGCACCTCGACCGCCGGAGGCAGGTCCACGTTGATCTTCGCGAGCGTCGGTCGGCTGGCGGCCTTATCACCGTTGACCAGCACGTGCAGCCCCGCACCCAGTCCGTAGCGTTGGCCCGTCTTATCCCACACGACCGCCAGGCGGTGCCCGCGGTACGGCAGATTGTCCAGGGCGAAGTAGTCCCAGGTGTCGGGCGCCAGCGGGTCGATGGTCAGCGTGTCTCCGTCGCTGGGTTGCACGCCGACCAACCCGGTAATGACCAGGTCGGTGAATCCTGAGTGGAAGTAGTGCTCGCTGCGGTTGGGCATGTCGTGTCCGGCCCACGATCCGGTATCGGGATGGACCGCCTCGGCGATATACGGTTTGCCGTCCTTGCGATGCGTGACGGCGAACTTGTGCAGCATGTGCAGGTAATCATCTCGCGAGATGTGCTCCTGCTGGTAATTCTGGAGCACGTTGGCCATTGCCTTGAGCGTCTGCGTGGTGGCGAACGGCCACGATTGGCCGCTCCACCAACAGCAGCCGGGCTGCAGCACGAACAGCGGATCGTGGCGTTCCACCGTGGTCGGTCCAAAGGCGGCGTAGAAATAGTCGGGGTCCATCAGGAACTGCCACGCCTGCTCGAAGCCGGGGTCCGGCATGCCGAACGCCCAGGGCACGTAGCCGTGCAACTCGCGGCCGTGGGGGCTGCCGGCGAATCGACCGGTCTCGTACGTCAGCGTGTGCTTTTCCACCACGTGGCCGTCTTTCTCGTGCCGCTGGTTGCTCATCGGAAAGAAGAACTGACGTTTGGGGTCCCATAACAGGTTCTGCACCTGAACCTTGACGCGGTCGGCTTCTTCCCGATACTTGGCGGCGGTCACGGCGTCGCCGGCCAGTTCGGCGATGTTGGCAAGGGCGTGGGCGTCGGCCCACATGTAGGCGTTGAACGAGGGTCGCAACGATTGGCCGCCGCGGAGGATGTCGCGGGTCTGCTGGGCGTTGATGTCGAACTCCATCCCTTCGTCGTGGCCGAGTTGCCAGAACAGGGCCTTTTCCGGCACCCAATGGCGCCGACGCCACGCCTGGTAGTTTTCGACCAGATCGGGCAGCAGATCCACGATGAACTCGCGGTTGGGCTGAACCAGGTGCGTGGCCCAGGCCGAATCGGCCGCCCAAAACGAATAGTTACGCGGCTGCGCCCCCGGCGTGCGGAACCAGTAGCGGAGGTAATCGCGAACGTACCGCGGGTCGTGCAGCCAACGCACCTCGTAAATCTGGTGGCCCGCCGGACAGGAAATGGCCCCGTACGCTCCCGACCAGAACGGCCGGTTGGCGAACTCGGTGAACGAGTAGCCGCTAGGGGGCGAGCCGTAGCAGATGTGTCGCGTCACCAGTTCCCAGCGGTAGTAATAGGTCGTGTTGATCGCTTCGTCGGGGCTGTCGAAAAAGGGGATATTCGCTTGAAACCAATCGAAATCGCGATTCTGCCAGAACGTCTGCCGGTCGAGCATCTGTTGCTTGTCGAGCACCTGGCCATCGGCAATCGAGATGCCAAGCAGCATCGCTACGAGACAGACGCCAAATAGGAAGGATGTTTTCATAAAGACCTCGGAAAGTGGTGGGTGACCGGTGGACGGCCGACTGACGGCGTCTGCCGGGACATGGCCCTGGGGTTCGCATGCCGGCTGGTGAGCCGGATCGGCAAGACGCATTATCCGGTCGGACCACCCCGATCGCAAGTCAACACAGCGCCAGTTCGTAGTATCTGGCTGACTTCGCCGCACAAACGGGCGAAGCGAGCGTCGCTGCGCAGATCGCTGGGGCGGGTGAGGCCGAAGGGGATGTCGACTTCGGCGATGATCCGGCCGGGGCTGGGGCTCATCACCAGGACTCGCTGGCTGAGATAGACGGCTTCCGCGACGTTGTGGGTGACGAAGACCGAGGTCCATTGCTGCTGGTTCCACAGCCGGTTGAGTTCTTCGTTCAATTGCGTACGCATCAGGTCGTCCAACGCGGCGAACGGTTCGTCCAACAGGATCAGATTGGGGGACGTCACCAGGGCACGGGCCAGTGACACCCGCATCTTCATGCCACCTGAGAGCATCGCGGGCCGCTTCGACACGTCGCTGGGCTGCAGACCGATCAACCGAAGGCTCTCCGCGATCAAAGCCCGTTGCCGATCGGCCGGTACGCCTTGCAGTTCTAGCGGCAGTCGGATGTTGTCCGCGACGGTGCGCCAGGGCAGCAGGTTGGGTTCCTGGAAGACGAACGACAGCCGATGAGCCTTCTTGCGATTTTCAGCCGGGGATCTGCCGGCGACGGTCAAGCTGCCTCGAGTCGGCGCTATCAAACCGGCGATCAATCGCAGCAGGGTGGATTTGCCGCAACCCGACGGACCGACGATCGAGACGAATTCTCCCGCCGCGATGCGAAAACAAACACCATCCACCGCAGCATGCCCGCCGCGAAAATTGACCGCGAGATCTTCGGCAACGATATCGATCATTCGCTGGGGCACCTCGTCCGGCCGACTCGCTTCACGGCTGATCCCAGGGATCGTCGATCAGGACTCGATGATAGATTTTGACATCCTTGATGCGACCGGTGACTTGGTAGTCGGGGCGAGGCCCGCCGCTGTACTGCCCGATATGCAAGGCTCCGGGCCACAGGTCGGTGTTGAAGGCGCCCGTCTGCTGAGCGACCAATTCTCCGTCCTGGTACAGTCGAGCCGTCCGTCCATCGAAGGTTCCGACCAGATGCGTCCATCGCCCGACCACCTGCCGGCCGCCGTCACAATCGACGCCTCCGACGTGCCAACGCCAACGTCCGCCCAACGCTTGCAGGAACCAGCCCGATTGACGCCAAACGCCGCAACCGATAACGACCGGCATCTTGCCCGGCTCGTCGAACCAGACTCGACACTCGACCGAAAACGGCTGCGAGAGCCCGAAGTTCGGGTGATTGGGGAAGGTAACGTGCCCCCCTTGCCGAAGATCCAATTGGCCGTCCTCGATGCGAGCGGCTCCGGAACGGTTGCCCGCCAAAGGAGACTCGCCGTACAAAGCTCCTTCGATAGCCGACGTAGCCGGGAACTCGAACATCGGTGGTTCGATGATCGAGGCGACGGCCGACAGCGGCGAAGAGTGCGGACTTTCCAGCCCGCGGGCACTGATCGCGCTGACGGAGTACCAGTAGGGCACTTCCGGCTGGACCTGGCTATCGCTGAAGATCCGCTGCGGGATCGGTTCGGCCGTGATACGCTCAAACTGCTTGTCCGGGCCGTCGCTGCGATACACGTGGTAACCGATGACCGGCAAAGCGGGAGCCTGCCATCTCAGGCGGACGGCGCCCGAAGCGGGCAACGCGATCACCTCGGTCGGTGCATCCGGCGGCACGGGCGGCGGGACCTGGACGGTCAACCGCGACGGTCGACTCCGCTGGCCGTTGGATGCCAGCAGCAACGCATAATGCTGGGCGCCCGTCGGTGCATCCCGGTCCAGGTAACTGGCCAATTCGCTGCGGATCAACTGGGTTCCGTCTTCGGGCGCAAAGTCGGCTTGCTTGCCTCGGAAGAGTTTCGCCTCCAGCCCGATCGTCTCGGCGGACTGGTCCCATCGCAACAGCACCACGCCATCGTCGCCAAGCGTGGCTTCCAGTGGTGGTGCTCTCTCCGGGACGGGCGGTGGGATGAACATGCGGGACGCACCCGCGATCAGCTCGGCGCCCGGCATATCGACGCGTGGATTGGCCAGCGTCTGCTCGCGAGCATGGCGGATGATCTCCAACATGGCTTGGTAGTGTTCGTCCTGGGTCGAGGCGAATCCGATCACCGGTGGTCCGCTGGTATCCGGCGTTTGCCACTGACGTCTGGGAAACGCTTCGGGCGGCTGGACCGCGTGGGCGTATCCGCGCACCAGCAATTGAACTCGCCGGTTCTGAGGATCGATCGACCGGTCCCGGCACATCTCCAATCCGTATCCATCGTCATCGGCGGCAAGCGGTGCTCGCAAGATGCGGCTCCACTGCGGATCGCGCAGATTGACCCAATCGCTCTCGAAGAAATGCGGGTTGTTCCCATCCCCGTGGCACTCCAGGCACCCTGCCGCCTGCATGCGAGCCACCAGGGCGGACTGCATCTTGCCCCAATCTTTGATCGCGCAGCCAGCCTCGGTGAAATTCCACGTACCGTGGTACAGTCCGTTGGAGTCCATCCAGGCCATCAGCAGATCCCGTTCGGCGCGAGTCAGGTCCGGGATACGGCCCTCGTGACCTTGGACCAGCAGTTCCGCCAGCGGGGCGGCACCCGAACCGTGAGCGCGAGGCGGGAAGATCTGGGACGACCACAGCGCCGTGCCGTTCATGCAGTCGATCCCCGCGATCCAGTACGCTTCCAATTGCGTCTCGCGGCGATTCACCAGGTTTTCGTAGCTGATGTTAAAGTGTTCGGTCCAGCCGCCGGACAGATCCATTCCGCCGCCGAACCCTTCCGGACCGCCATGGCAGCGGACGCAATGATTGTCCAATACGGGCTGCACCATGCTGGGGTAATCGACGTAGCCGCTGCCCCAGGATTCCGGCTGCAGCCGATGCGGCTGACGGTCCAACAGTTCGGCCAGCGGCGCATGAGCGGCCGGGGTAGCCGCTTTGGGCTCGTGGCAGCCGATGCAGGACCGAGTCGTCCCCGGCGCCGCCTGGATGAACGTCCGCATGCTCTGCACCAAACGGCCGTCCCCGTCCAACGCTTGGAGATAGACCGCGCGTCCCGAAGGCACCTCGAAATAGGCCGAACCGTCCTCTTCCACCGGCGCGATCCCCAAGTAGTTCTTCGCGCCAAACGCCAATGCCGCGCTGACCAGGAACGTCTGGTTGTACGGGCTGCCGCCCATCGTCGTGGGAGTGATCCGTGAGGTCTCTTCGATCACCCGCAGATACTGGACCTCGCCGCGCTCGACGCCGGGCAGTCCTTGATAGACATCCTGGACGAAAAAAGTGCCCGTCGTTTTCTGTCGATCGACCGATGTGGGGATGATCGGGGGACGCACTTGTGGTTTGACCAGCATCGGCGAGTGCAAACAGATGTCCGGGTCGGACAATAACGTCCTACGCCGTCCTTGGCGATCGATCATCTCGATCGTGTTCCGTGAATGCCCCTCGGGACGTCCACTGAACAGGAATACCTCGGGGGTCACCGGCCACGGCTCGCACGAATTGCCCGTATCGCGGGTCGGATCGTCGGGAAACTCCAGATTGATGATCCCCTCGGTTCCATTCTTGCCCAGGCGCGGATCGATCAGCGCGATCGTGCCTCGCGGTGGGGCGTTATGCTTGGCGAATGTGCCAACGATCAGAGGCGTACCAGGGACCGGACGCGCATCGAGGATCGCTTCCGGGAAGACCATGTTGTTGGCGAAAACGGCCGTCTCTTGAGTGCCATCCGGATTGACGCTCCACAGCGACTGGATCGTCAACGCGTTCTTGTCGACGTACTCCCACCGACCGAACAGAATGCGACCGTCGGGCATGATCGCCGGGTCGAATTCGTTGACATTGTTCACCGAGATCGGGTGCATATCCGAGCCGTCTGCATTCATCACGTGCAGGATCGCCACGCCCGTGTTATTGCAAGGCACCAGGCCGCTAGGCCGAGTTGACAAAAAGACGATGCGGTCGTCCGGCAGGTATGCCGGATACACGTCGTGCTGTCCGCCCTGCGAACCGTGATAGAAATCGCACATGTCACTCGGATCGCTGATCTGCCTCAACCCGTATCCGTCGATACCGATCTCGTAAATGGCCGTGCTACCCGACGGTTCGCCCTTGAACGTGAACAACAACTTCTGGGCGTCCCAGTGCAGGTTCGGTTCGTCGTAGACACCCTCGCCCAATGTCTCGGGAGTCGTCGGATCGATCACCGGCCGGATTCGCCACCGACTTCGCGGCTCCGAAGGATTCTCAAGAATGTAGATTCCACCGCCGCCGGGCGGCCACTTGTAAAACGTGTCGTAGATGTGGATGCCCGAGTACGAATGACGCCGCGTGAACAACAGCGGGGCGTCCAGCAACGATTGAAACTCCTGCTCGACAGGATCCGCATTAGCTGGCGCCGCATCCTCGGCAAAGGCGTGCGCCGTGGCGAACAGAGCCAAAACCATCAAGATCGTTACGATCCATCGCGCGGTGCGCATCTTTCCCTCCCATTTAAAAAACGTCCCGTTCGCTCGGTTGAACCCCCGAGATAAATGCATTTGGATCAGTATACCACCAAGGCCGGTCAACTGCCAATCCGGCAAAGCCTACCTTCGAATCCCGATTGATGAGCTGGAGTATTGCTTGCATTGTGATGAAGATGTTTGTCTAATGTGGTTTCGGCGTGTTTTCTGACAGATGCCCCGTGCCTTGGGGCATCCTACGAGGTAGAGTTCGAGGACCAGTGGTCCTAATATGCGATTTGATCAAGCGGCCATCCGCTGACGCAGGAGCCGAGTATGAGCAAAGATAAAACGAAGAAGAACCGGGGAAAGAAGCAGGCCATCCCCGCATCGTCCGTTTCGGTCGTCGGGGTCACCGAGACGCCGAACGAGATCCCGGGCGATACCGGGACATCGACGGGGATTGCGGCAACACCCGAGCTGAGCGAGATCGTTGGGACCCCCGACCTGCGAGTGCCTTCCAAGGGGCTTAGTCGTCGCGAGTACGGACGGCGACTGGCCGAATTACACATCGAGCTGGTCAAGCTCCAGCATTGGATTGTCCACGAAAAGATGAAGGTCGTGATCATCTGTGAAGGTCGCGACGCGGCGGGCAAGGGAGGCACCATCAAGCGGATCACCGAGTGCTTGAACCCGCGCATCTGCCGAGTCGTCGCGCTGCCGTCACCCACCGAACGCGAAAAAACGCAGTGGTATTTTCAGCGCTATGTGGCTCACCTGCCCGCAGCCGCTGAAATGGTGATCTTCGACCGCAGTTGGTACAATCGGGCGGGGGTCGAACGTGTGATGGAATTCTGCACCGAGGATCAGTACCGCGAGTTCCTCAGATCGTGCCCCGAGTTCGAGCGGATGCTGGTCCGTGCGGGGATCACGTTGATCAAGTACTGGTTTTCGGTCAGCAACGAAGAGCAAGAACGGCGCTTTCAACGCCGTATCCAGGATCCGACGAAACGTTGGAAGCTGAGTCCGATGGATATGCAGTCTCGCGAACGCTGGGTCGAATACTCCAAAGCCAAAGACGAGATGTTTGCGGTCACCGACATCAAACAGGCACCTTGGTACGTCGTGCCCTCCGATTCGAAAAAGGCCGCTCGACTGAATTGTATCAGCCACCTGCTCAGTCTGTTCGACTACGAGGACCTGACGCCCGCACCGTTCGACCTGCCGCCTCGCAAAACCGACAACAGTTACATCCGTCCGCCGATTCACGACCAGACGATAGTTCCCCAGATCTACTGAACCAACTTCGTCGCGACCCTACAGAAATAACTAAATTGTAGCAGGCACACTCCGTGTGCCGTCCGCCGTCTATTGCACACTCCGTGTGCCGTCTGCAGTTTACAGCACACGGAGTGGGTTGGCCGGAGGTTACGGCACACGGTTCGTTTTGCGATGACGAGCGACATACACGGCGACGTACACGCGGGGGTCGATCTCTTTGCCGAGGACAGTCTGTTGCTGTAGCCAGTTCTCGATGCTCGCCAACGGAACCGTGTGGACGTGAATGTCCTCGTCCGCATCGGTGCCGCCCCCCGCCGCGACTCGCTCCACGTCCGGCGCATAGTAGAACGTCAGGATTTCGTTGCTGATGCCTGGCGATGGGGGACCGGCGAACAGGTGTTCCAACCGATCGGCCTGATAGCCGGTCTCTTCCAACAACTCACGACGTGCCGCAGTTTCCAAAGGTTCGGGTTGGCCATCGATGATGTCGGCCAACCCGGCGCACAGTTCGATGACGTGAGCCGCCACGGGGATGCGATACTGTTCCACCAGCACCAGTTCGTCGTGCCGAGTCATCGGGATGACGACAACGACACCGTGAACGTTTCGCCGTTCGACATACTGCCAGGTTCCGCGTCGAACAAGGCGCAGGTGCTGGGTCTCGAGCAGAACTTCGGTGTCGGGCAGTTCCGGCGCGGGCCTTGCCTGGGTCATCAGCGTGCTTTCCTAAATGGATGTCCAGCGGAAAATCGATCCCGATCTTTCCAATTCATTGCGATGCGGGCGGAACCATGATCGGCGTCGTTTCCAGGTTTCCCCATTCGCTCCAACCTCGATAGTAGTTGCGGACGTGTTCCGCACCCATCAACTCCAGGGCGAAAGCCATCACCGCCCCTCGGCCTCCCGATTGACAATGGCTGGCCGTCGGGCGATCCAAGTCGATCCCGGCAGCGTTCAGCAGACGCTTGATCTCGGCAGCCTCCTTCAGTTGCTTGGTCTCCGGATCGAACATCGCGGTCCATTCCAGGTTCTTAGCGTGGGGGATGGCTCCACCTCGCTGGTTTTCCAGCAGATCGATCCCGCAATGCTCCGCTTCCGTGCGTGCATCGACAATCTGCCAGCCGTTCTCCTTCAGCGAGTCCAGCACTTGATCGAGCGTGGCGAGTCGCTGATTTCGAGCTGTCACGCGGAATTCGGCGGCGGGTACTGCCGCGGCAGCCTCGGAATTCGTCGGTAGCGCCAATAACTGCCATCGGTGCCAACCTCCGTTCAGCAGCCGAACATGCTCTAATCCCCAATAACGTAGCGTCCACCAAATGCGAGCGCCATACGTATCTTTCCCCTCGTCGTACACGACCACTTGCGAATCGCTGCTGATTCCCAAATCGCCGATACGGCGACTCCATGCTGCCGGATCCTTGCCGTCCTCGAACTCCGCTCTCCAAGCATCGTGATCCACCCAGCGAGCGCCCGGGATATGTTCGGTCTCGAAGGCTTCCCGCTTGCGGGCGTCCAAGATCACATAATGCGGGGCAACGGCCGGTCGAGCCAGTTCCTCGGGTTCCATCAGCAACTGGGGCTTGGCGTAGCGGATTTCGTCGCCGGCACCCGATGCCGACAAGAGCAGGCAAAACACCGGCATAAAACAAGCTGTCTTCATCGAAAACTCCTGGATATCGTTGAGTTGTTTGGAGCGTCTAGGTCCTCCTATCGTAAGCGCAATCTCGACGATGACAAGCACCGCATCGGTGCCATCCGGTTTGGCGACGGTAGCGTTTCCTCTTATGCTTGCGCCGTTCTTCGGTACGCTCGCGAAGGTATGCCATGATACCCGCAACAGTCCCCGAGCATATTCGTTGGAAGTTTCGATCAGCAGCACGACGCTAGGGGGAACGGGCACGGTTCTTCCTCCGGATGGCTGGCATGACGAAACATGCCGCAACACGCCCACCCGTTGCGTTGGCCAAGGCCGATCCGATCACCGACCACTTAGCACCGTTCGAAAAATAACTGTCCGATGTCCCCTCGCCCCCCGGGGAGAGGGCAGGGTGAGGGGCCCGAAAGTGCATCAGTTGTTTCTCGCACGGTGCTTACCGGAAAAAACCTTATCTCTTTGGTATTAAAATCTCCTGGACAACGAATCTTCTGCGGTGGACAATGGAAGCAAACAACCGGGGACAGAACGGCTTGCTGCGTGGGTCAGTCGGGCTGCCGCCGAGTCCTTACCGAAGGAACCTTCGCATGACATCTGCTCGACACCATCGGCGACGTTTTCTGAAAACATCGGCAATGGCCGTCGCTACGGCTGCAACCGCGCCTTACGTTTGGACCAGCCGATCCGCCGCCACGGAATCGGCCAATGATCGCCTGAACGTGGGCACTATCGGTGTCGGTCCCCGTGGAGCTGCCATCAGCCACCAAGCGGGCAACTTGGGCAACATGATCGCCATCTGCGATTGCGACCGTCACGCAGCGGAACGTTTTGCCGGCGCGTATGACGGTAAACCCCAGCTCTATGCCGACTATCGAGAGATGCTCCAACGCGATGATATCGATGTGGTCATCATCGGTACGCCCGATCACTGGCACGCCATGATGTGCATCGACGCGATGAAGGCGGGCAAAGACGTGTACTGCGAAAAACCGCTGACCGTGACCATCCAGGAGGGCAAGCTGATCGAGCAAGTGGTCCGCGACACCGGCGCGGTGCTGCAGGTGGGCACACAGCAGCGTACCGAGTTCAACCGCTGGTTCCTCGAGGCCGTGGCGATCGCCCGTAGCGGCCGCTTGGGCGACCAATTGCACGCGTTGGTATCCGTCGATCCGGCCCCGGTGCGCGGCGATCGGCAGGGACCGTTCGCGCTGGCCGATCCCCCACCCCACTTGAACTGGGATTTCTGGCAGGGACCGGCGGCGGAACGGCCCTTTACTCCCAACCGGATCGGCTGGAATTTTCGCTGGTGGTGGGAGTATTCCGGCGGGCAGGTGACCGACTGGGGCATCCACCACAACGACATTGCCATGTGGGCCCTGGGCGTGGAG
>REEF01000427.1 GCA_007695205.1 Planctomycetaceae bacterium | reverse complement strand
CTTTCAACAAGCAGCCGGTTGACTTCAATGCCTTGGCCTTTACCTTCCGATATTCATGCCATTGTCCAGCAGCCGCAGATCGCTTTCCGCGATCCGCATTTGCAGGGGTGCCGGATCGAGCGTAACGCGCTGAATCAACCGCGGGTTTGGTCGGGGGCGTTTGCGGTCGTGTACAAAGCGGTGGACCGTGACGGTCGTTGTTGGGCTTTGCGGGCGTTCGTGTCCGAGTCCCCGGAACGTCAGGAGCACTACGAGCGGATCAGCTCGCACCTGAATTGTCGAGCGCTGTCTTGTCTGGTGGATTTCGAGTACCGGGAGGCTGCCATCCGGTCGGCGAGTGACGGGAAGTGGTATCCGCTGGTGGTGATGGATTGGGTCGACGGCATGACGCTGTGGTCCTGGGTTCAAACCAAATGCCGCAAGGGCAAAGGGGCTTCTCTAGCCAAGGCCGCGCGGCATTGGTGGAAGCTGACCAAGGAGCTGAACGCCGCCGAGATCGCTCATGGTGACTTGCAGCATGCCAATGTGCTGGTGACGCCGGCCGGGCGATTGAAGCTGGTGGATTACGACGGCATGTGCGTGCCGGCGCTGGTCGGCCGGCGCAACTTGGAAATTGGCGTTCGGGCGTATCAGCATCCGCAACGGAACGAATCCACGTTGCTGACGACCAGCCTGGACAACTTCTCTGCGTTGGTGATCTACGTCGCCCTGCGGGCTCTGGCAGCCGATCCATCTTTGTGGGGCCGGTACGTCGAGCAGTCGCACTACGACAAACTGCTGTTCCGCGCCGAGGATTTTCTGGACCGCGAGCGATCCTCCCTGTACCGGGACCTGATGAACTCGCCGGAGCCCGCTGTCCGAACTCTGGCGTCCAAGCTATTCAGCTTCGCCCGCGAGAGTCCGGACCACGCGCCGCCACTGAACGAATTGGTCAGCGATCCGTCGGGACGAGCGGGACCCGTACGATCCGCAGCGCCCGAACGGCCTTGGGATCCCGGCGACCAGTCGGTGGTGCCGCGAGAGAAACCGGCGGCTCGGGTGGTCTTGAAAGTGCTCGCTGGTCCGCTGAAAGGGCAATCCTTCTCGACTCAACAGCACAACACCATGCTGGTTGGCCGCGGGACGGACTGCCAGATCCGGATCTTGGGCGACCGCCGCATCTCGCGGCATCACTTTCTGTTGGAACTGGTGCCGCCCCACGCAAGGCTTCGTGATTTGGATAGCCAAAACGGAACCTACGTCAACGGCGTGAAGTACGGTGGACGATCGACGGCTGAGGTGGACCGGGGAAAGGTCGAAGAGCAGGTTCCGGAAGTCGATCTACGGCACGGCGACCAGATCACTGCTGGTCAGACGATTCTACGGCTGCAAGTCGAAGGAGTGGCGGCCAGCTCGTGTTCGCGTGAGCCGGAATGTGCGGCGCCCCCGTGCCTGCCCGAGCCGACGGCAAGTCCGCGAATCCTGGATCAACTGAAGGTGCTAACTCCTCTGGAGAAAGGCGTGTTGGGGACGGTATTCAAGGCACAGTGCCGTGAGAATCAACGAATGGTGGCGCTGAAGATCGTGAAACCGGCCATCGAGATCGGGCAAGCACAACGTCGATGCGTCCAAAAAGCGATGGAATCGGTTCTGACACTCCGGCACCCGAACCTGGTCGGGTTGCTGGAATCCGGAGAAGCTGGCCAAGCGTTCTACTTTGTCCAGGAGTACTGTGATGGTGGTAATCTGAAGCAGTGGATCGCCGATCAGGCCGGCCCGTTGGCCTTCGCTACCGTTCGAGAGTGGATGCTTCAGTGTTTGGACGCGCTGGATTACACCCATCGTCAACAGATGGTTCACGGGAACATCAAGCCGGAGAACGTTTTGTTGCACGTGGAGCAAGGCAAGCGGATCGCGAAGCTGGCAGATTGCGGGCTCGCTCGGATCCTGGATCAAGCCGGTTGCCTAGGAATGACGGCAACCGGACGAGACTTGACCAACTACCATTTCCTGCCCCGCGAGCGAGTGATCGATTTCCGCGATGTGCGGCCACAGAGCGATCTCTGGAGCCTGGCCGCCGTATTCTACTACATACTGACCGGCCAGTTCCCACGCGATCGTATCGGCGACGAGCCGCTGTCGGGAATTCTGGATGCGGAACCGATCCCGATCCGCGACCGGAATTCTCAGGTTCCCGAATCGGTCGCTCGCGTGTTTGACCGAGCCTTAAACGCGAATCCCAAGAAACGGTTTCAAAGCGCCGCGTCGATGAAGGCCCATCTGCAATAGACCAGTGGATTCAACCGCTGGTGCTTGCTTCGATGGCGTCTTTTAGACCGCTGGAGCGTCGGATGCGGCCGTGGATGGTTTCGCGGAGCACGGATTCGTTGGTGACCAGGTACAGCTTGCCAGGGTGACGGGTGTGCGTTGCGGGATCGCGCCAGTCGGCGACTCGGGTGATGCCGGTGTACAGCAGTTCGCGGGTCAGGATCGGTGAGGGGCGATGGGGCAGGACAACCATGACGTGATGGAACTCCGAGCCCTGCGATTTATGGATCGTCAGCGCGTAACAGGGTCGGGTCTCCGGCACCAGCGCCGCGGGAACTCGACGGCAACCGGATGGCTCGGTTGCCGATTCGAACATCACGGCCAATTCCTGGCCGCTGGGATCTCGCACGACGACGCCCACGTCGCCGTTGAACAGCTCCTGGCGGTAGTCGTTTCGCGTGACCATCACGGGTTGCCCCAGGTAAGCATTCCGCCGCAGACGAATCAAACCCAGACGATCCAGCCGCTCGGCGATCACCCGATTCAGATTCACTTCGCCCCACAGTCCCTCGCGATGAGCACACAGGACACGAAATCGTAGCAAGGATTGCAGGACGGACAATTGTCCCTCAGGGTATTGGGCGAGTTCATTCAGATAGGCCGTGTACTCATCGGTCGCCAATTCTGCGATATGGGCCAGCGTGGCGGAAGGCGTTTCCGGCTGGATCCAGATGATGGGACCGTCGGACGATTCCTGTTGGTGCAATTCCGCAATTACCGTTTCTGCATCCCCCGCGCGGATGGCTGCCGCCATTCGTCCCAGGCTGCTGGACGGATCGAATCGATGGCTGTGACGAAGGGGCATGATGTGATCGGCCAGTGCATGTCGCGACACGGTTTCCGTATCCGGTTCGATCCCCGTACGGTCGGCGATGATCTGGCGACGCGGTGCGCTAAGGCGGCCCGTCGCTGCGTCCGCCAGATCTCCGCACAGATCGCCTAAGATGCTGCCCGCTTCGACGGAAGCCAGTTGGTCCCGGTCGCCCATCAGGATCAACTGGGCCTGGAGCGGTACGGCGCTGAACAGATGGCTCATCAGGCCGATATCCACCATCGAGGCTTCATCGACCAAAACCACATCCGCCTCGACAGGATAGTCGCTGCCATGGCTGAACGGCCCGCCCAGTTCCGGCGGCAGGGGCGTCCAACGCAGGATTCGATGGATCGTGCCGGCCTGGATCGCCAACAATTGCTCTCGCACCGATTCGGCGATTTCCAGCGCGTTGGCGACTCGCCCCAGCGATTCGTTCAACCGCTGTGCGGCCTTACCGGTCGGAGCCATCAATAGCACTCGCAGTTTACCCTCGTCCTGAACGTTCGGTTGTTGCATAATGCGCAGCGCCAACAGCTTGGCGACGGTCGTGGTCTTACCCGTCCCCGGCCCGCCCGTGATGATGCCGAACCGTTGGTCGATGGTGCTGGCAGCCGCCAGGCATTGGCCCGCGTCGCCCGGCGCGTGGCGGTCGGGGAATAGGCCGGCGATGTCGGACCGCAAGCTGCTTTCGTCCATCTCCAGCGACGGCATCGCGATGCGCCGGAGGATGCTGTGCGCCAGTTGCTGCTGGTAGTACCAGTAGCGAGCCAAGTATAATTTCCGGCCGGTTTTGTCCAGGACCAGCGGGCGGTCGATGTGCTGTGCGTCGTCGCGGCTCTCCCGGACCAGCACCGACTGGCTGGCGGCCAGATCTTTCAGCCACCGCCCGATCACCGGCCATCGGTCATAGCGGATCGCTTGATCGCGATCGTTGCCGAACCCGAAAACGATCTGATCGGCTTGGGCCAGGTCCAGGCAGATGTGCCCTCGCGTCAGTTGTTCGCTGACCAATGCGGCCGCCAGCAGAACGGTGTCGCGTGACGATGGGTCGATCCGACCGATCATTTTGGCGAAGGCTATTTGCAACGGCCCCAGGACACCGTCGGACGTCAATCGTGCGAGATTCACCATCACTGGATCTCCTCCCCGTCCAGGACAGACGCGATCGCCTGGATGACCGTCTGCTGCGGTCGATGGAAGTACACGCCTTGGGTCGGCGATCGCCCTGCATCGAACCCACGCACAAACAGATAGATCACGCCACCAAAATCCCGGTCATACCGGTATCCACTGACCCGCTGCTGCAGGAACCGGTCCAGGGCGACCGCATAGAGGTGGTATTGCAGCAGATAGTCGTGGCGAAACATGGTCTCTTCCAATCGCGACGGCCCATAGTCCGTCGCCAGGGGACCCAACTGGTTGGTCTTGTAATCCAACAAAAACCAGCGGCCCTGGTATCGAAAGACCAGGTCGATGTAGCCCTCCAGAAAGCCTCGCAGCCGTGAAGGGGGAACTCGTCCCACGCGGGCTCCGTAGCTGCGAACCAGGTCGTCCGTTGCCCGATCGAAAGCCGAACCCAGCGAGCGGGCGTCCATTTGTCGATCGTGATCCGCCACGGGCAGCAGAAAATGCAACTCGCATGCGGCATCCTCCAACGGAAGATCGAACATGCAGAACGTCGGGTCCACCTGGGCGATGCAGCCGGTCAGGCATTTTGTCAGTTCGACGGCCAACGGTTCGATCCACAAGGGGTCCAAGTTGTAACGAGCCAGGTCTGCCTGCAAGTGCTCTTGGACCAGCTCCGCTGCCGATAGACGATCGGGGTCGTGGCGGCGGCCGTCCCGGATGACCTTTTCGAACACATCGTGGACAAGGTTGCCGATTTGCACTCCGCCCGGCATCTCGGCCAGCGGGACGCGCTGGCGATCCAAGATCGGATCGTCCAATTCGCTGGCATCGTCACTGGACGCAACGTCCCGGTCCGGGATCTCCAGATCATCGGCCAGATCGACGTGACGGGCCAGGGCGCTGAAGCTGGTCCGGACCAACCGGGGCAGTTCGGTCCGCGTCACGCGGCGGCAGTCCAGTACGGTGGTCGAGGTCTTTGGTGGGTGATACCGGCCGGGATCAACGAAGGTCGCCATCGTGTCCAGACCGCGATACTCGATACCGGTGGCAGCCAAGGATTCCACCCACTGGCGCAACCGTTGATCCAGTTCTTTGTCGGACTCGTTTCCTTTCAGGCCGTCAAACATCAGTTGCCCTAGCGCCGAGTCTGACGCGTCTCGCACGGCGGTCCAAAAGATACGGCACTGGTGCCTGGCACGCGTCAACGCGACGTACAGCAGGCGACGATCCTCGGCCTGGGTCTCTTCACGATCCTGTTGCAGGCGAGCCTCCAAGCGATCGGAACCCACGTCGATCTCGGGAACTTCCAGCGGCCGACCGTCATCGTCCAGTCGAGCGATCACCCACGCCGCGTCGGCTCCGCCGTACGTATGCCACAGAGCCGGGTAGTACACGACGGGATAC
This sequence comes from Planctomycetaceae bacterium, assembly GCA_007695205.1. Classification (GTDB taxonomy): domain Bacteria; phylum Planctomycetota; class Planctomycetia; order Pirellulales; family Pirellulaceae; genus SKKK01. The sequence goes on along the minus strand of REEF01000427.1, from coordinate 6,054 downwards.
TCCAGGCCTTTCGAGCGGTGGATGGTGCAGAGTTGGACGGCGGCGGCGTCCGTTTCCAATCGAAGCTGCGTTTCGTCGTCCGATCGCAATCGGGGATCTGCGATACAGCCCTCCAGCCATCGCAGCAACTGGTCGGGGCCCGCGTGCATAGCGACCGCCTGACCATGCAGCAACTCGCCCAGATGCAGATAATTGGTCACCTGACGTTCGCCCGTGATGCGTCCCGTCAGCCTGGTCACCACTTTCATCTGGTCCAACAGACGACGCCAGGCGACGATAAAACCGCGGGCACCGCACAAGTGATGCCACTCGAAAAACCGCTCGCTCCACTGCGATAACCGCTGTTGGTCATGTCGCAACGATTCCAGTTCGTCGGCATTTTGCCCGAACAAGGGCGACGCCAAGGCGTTGAACTGCACCATCAGGTTGCCGGGTTGGGTCAAGGCCCGCAGCGCGTGCATCGTGGCCTCGGCCTCGGCCGTGTCGAAAACGGACTCGTCCGTCTGCAAAACGGCCGGCACATTGCGCTCGGCCAGTTCCGCCTGCAGCATTCGCAGTTGCTTGCCCGTACGGCACAAGACGGCGATATCGCCCGGCACCAGCGGTCGCGTCTGGCCGTCGGCGTTGGAAAGCGTCTGTCGGCCGTTTTGCTGTGCCACGATCTCAGCGGCGACTCGATGGACGACATGCCGCAGCGCCTGGTCGCGTCCCGGCGCTTTGTTCTTGTCCGCGGCAGGATGGCGTGGAACCAGACAAATCTCGAACGCCGCGCGCTGGGAAAAACGACGTTCGTGATGGGCTTCGACGTCCGGCAGCGGGATGCTGGTGTACAGGAACGGGTTTTCGCGGGAGGCGAAAACCGCCTGAACTGCATCCACCAGCGGTTTATCCGATCGCCAGTTGGTATCGAGCGTGTGACGGTGCTGCGTTGGCGTTTCGTCCGTGGCCTGCAGATAGCTGTGGATGTCCGCGCCGCGGAACCGATAGATCGACTGCTTCGGGTCGCCGATCATGATGAACGACCGGAACGACGAATCGGCCGCATCGTGCGGGACTTGGAAAACGCGTCGGAAGATCCGGTACTGCACCGGATCGGTATCCTGGAATTCATCCACCATCGCCACGCGATAACGGTCGCGCAACCGCTTCAAGAGCCGTGGACCCTGCGAGGCTTGCAAGGCCCGATCCACCTGGTTCAACAGATCGCTGAACGACATGATGCCTCGCTGCTGTTTCCGCAGCACGGCCTTAACCCGCGTGCTGGAAGCCAGGTGCGAGAGCAGGCACGTGATGATCTTCGTTCGATGCTGGTGGATCTGGACCGCTTGTTCCACGAGTTTGTCCAGTTGCTGGAACACATGGTGGCATGGCTCATGGTCTTTGTGTTCCTTTTTCGTCGCTTTTTTCAGCTCGGATTGCGTCAGCCGCCGTTGAACGGCTTCCGGGCGGCCGTCTTTGCCGATCGTGAACGCATCGGGGGAAGCCCGGACGATCAATCGGTCGACAAAATCAATCGATTGCTCCAGTTGGCCTTCTCTGCCGTGCGTGTTTCGATTCAGCCAATCGTTCTCGCGCGCAGAGATCAGCAACTGCGTGACTTCCGCTCGATGACGGCGCCAATCGTCTGCCAAGGTCCGGACTTGTTCGCTGAATTGAACAAGCAGTGTCGACTGCAGCAGGTTTTTCCATTCAGAATGATCGGGACAGATCGGAAAGTCGGGGTTCTCCAGGGCCAGAGCAGCGATTGAACGCATCTGGCTCCAGAGCGTCTCGTCCAACGTCACCCAGTCGGCGACCTGCGAATCGTCGGTCGTCCACAGTTGTGCGGCAAAGTCAGCAGCGACGTCTTCGACCAGAGTGTCTTGGGAGGTGACCAATTCGATATCGAACCGGCTGGACGTCTCGAACACCAGTTCCTGTAAGACGCGATGGCAGAAACCATGGATCGTAAAGACGGGCGCGTGATCGAAGTTCAGCAAAGCGTTTTGCAGACGGTCCTGGATATCCGGTCGGCGCTCGGTTTCCCAGGCTCCGGCGTCTCGGAGCAGATGAAACACGGTCTGGTCTGCCCGTTTTTTCGTCACCTGCTCTTGGCCCTCGTGGATCGTCTCGGCTGATTGCAGCAGGTCCAATGCTTCCCGAACGCGGCTGCGCAAACGTTCCTTCAATTCGGCGGTGGCCGCTTCCGTAAAGGTCGTTACCAGGATATCGTCGACTCGGCATTCCGTTTCCAGCAGATAACGCAAATACAGCGTCGTGATGGTGTACGTCTTGCCCGTCCCCGCACTAGCCGCGATGCTATGCACGCCCGCTAACGTCATCTGCAGCGGATCGAAGGACTGCTTGGTATCCATCCCGAATCACCTTTCAGACATCGCGTCCACGTGAAGGCCCTTGCTCCTGATGAACGATGTACGGCAACATCGGTCGGCAGATCGAGTTGACCAGGTACAGAAACAGGTTCCTTTCATCGAGTTCCTCCCGTTCGCCGGGCTCGTCCAGTCCAGGCACCTCTCGGCACGTCATCCGAAACGGCTCGCGTCCGGCGAACGCTACGCGAACCGAGGCTTTTTCCGCATCGGGGATTCCCAGGTAGCTGCGTTGGAAAGTATCTTCTGCCTCGCGTAGGAATCTGTCATCGAGCCGATCATCGTTACCGGCGAACTTGCCTTGGTGCAGTTGTTCGATGGCCCGGTCGACGGGGGCAGGAAACAATGGCAGTGGAACGCGAACAGCCGCCAGGTACCATTGCAACAGGTGCTTCAAATGTTCGATCGCGTCATTGGGGGCGATCGGCCTGAATCCGATCGTTGTGCATTTACCAAGGCGTCCTACGATACGCGTATCCCCGGCGGCTTGCTGCAAGGTGGCGGCGACCAGCAGATGATCCAACCACAGCCGCACGGTCCGCGAGATTTTCATCTTCGAATAGGTGGCTCGACGCAGCCCCGCAGATGAAACGCCTTCGATCCGCCCGACGATCACGAAATCGTCGATTTTCACATGCACCGGCAGGCTGGGCGCGGCGCTGTCCACGCCGATCCGTCCAGCGGCGTCGACCACAGGTTCTGCTTCGCCGACGATGCGTTGCAGAATCTTTTCGCCCAACCGGCCCGCTGGCAGTTGCCCGCCGCGACGCAATCTGCCGATCAGTTGTTCGTGTTCCATTTCATTCAAGCGTCGCTGAATCCATTGCTCGCCCACCTGCCATTGCTCCAGATGGTTCAGGAACAGCGGTTCACGGTCCGACCCCAGCTCGGCCGCCTCGGCCAATCGTACGCCCAGCCGGGCCAGGAACAGCTCCCACGGTGCGTCCATCAATCTGCGCAGATCCCGGACGCGAATTTCTACTACATCGGCATCCGCGGCCAGCGGCGTATCAAAGAACGGCGGTATGTCTTTCGGCGGAGCCAGCAACCCTTGGGCGGCTTGCAGGTAACCGTGGTCGTAGCTGAACAGGCCAGCATGGCTTTGATCGAAGTACCGCGGGCTGAACGGCTGCAGCGGATGTCGGGTGACGATCTCCGAGCGCCGTGTCGACCGAACCGTCTGGTCGCCCGAGCAGGTCTGTTCGATGACGTCCAGCAACTCCTCCACGACGATCGACGGCGGGCGCAACCGGTGGTCGCGAACGTTCTGGCCCTGGTAACTGATCAGCAGCCGGCAGCGAGCAGCCAGCAGTGCTTCCAGCGCCAGGTGCTTGTCCTCTAGCCGCAAACTGCGATCGCCGGGCCTTGGATGACGGGCGATCAGATCGAACCCGATGGGACGATCGACTCGCGGGAACACGCCATCGTTCCATCCCAGCAACGCGACAACTTGGAAGGGCAGGCTGCGCATCGCCGCCATCTCGCAAAACGTGATCCCGCCCAACTGAAACGCTCGCCCGCCCGTGGATTGATCGACCATGCGAGCCAGTTCGTTGGCCGCGACTGAAAACGGCAACGCTTCGTCGAACCCGTTCTGCTCGGCGACTTGACGTAACAAGCCCATGGCGTCATGGATGCGCTGGACTCCGATTTCATCCTGCCGCTGATCCAGGAACTGGTCGGCGATTCGGCCCAGCGCCTCCTGCCACTGGGACATCGGACGAACTTGCCGAATCTGTTCTCGCCAAGACTGCAGTTGGTCGATGAACGCGGCCAGGCATCCCAGCGACTGGCCTGCCAAACCCGAGGCGCGATCCAAGGCCAGCACTTCGCCCACCAACTGACCGCCCCCAGGCGGCATGGCGTAGCCCATCAGCAACCGCTCCAAGCCGAACTGCCAGGTATTCAGATCCGATGCTGGTAGCTCTTCCGCCGCGCGATGGTCCGCGTCAACGCCCCAACGTACGCCGCTGTCGGCGATCCAACCGGTGATCGTCTGGACCTGATCGTCGTCCATCCCCGCGGCGGCCTGAACCGGAGCCAGGTTCAACAAATCCACGACTTCGCTGGCAGCGAAACGGCCCTGTAAGACATCGAGGATTTGAAAATAGGCGTCGATGATGCCACGGGTTTGACGAGGCGAGCGACCTGCAACGGTGTAGGGAATGTGTCCGTCCTGCCCCGGATCGATCCGCCCGAACACCGCATCGATCAGCGGTCCGTAGGTGTCCAGGTCCGGGCACAAAACGACCACCTGTTCAGGCTGAAGCCCCAGGTCCGCTTCGAAGGCGTCTCGCAACTGGTCCTGCAATACCTCGACCTCGCGGATCGCACTGTGGCAACTGTGGACTTGCACGCTGGTATCCGCGCCCTTGGACCTAGGGTCGGGATCGCGGCCGACTCGCAGATCGTGCTGCAGTTCTTCCAGCAGGGTGCCCCGCTCGTCCGGTTCCGCCGACTCGGGAACATCGTGGTACCGCCAGTGATCCGAATCGTAGGGCAGCATCAGAAGCTGGCGTTCCAACGACAGTTTTCCCCAGGATTCAAGCAGCGGATGGGGCGTATCAAGCTGCTGAGCTTCGCAGAACTTCCGCAACGGAGCATCCTGGTCTTGCATGCGACCGAGAAGCTTCCGCTGCTGTGTCCTGTCGCCCCAGCCGGCAAATGTGGGAGAAACGATGTACAATTGGATGGGAATAAAAGCGCCAACGACATCCAGGAATCTCAGGTACACTGGCGGCACGCTGCCGCACATCCACACTTCGACACGCTCGGGCAACGTCACCGTCCCGGTCTGCAACGTTTCGGCGAAGCGAGTGATCCGTTCCTCGATCGGCAGCAAAGGCGTTTGAGCCTCGAGACTGTGAAATAACTTGCGCTGCCACGGGGCATGCTGCATCGGATCATCCGGCAGGCTGTCCGCGTCACGCCAGGAATCGATCAGGTCCGGCCGATAGACCAGGTATTGGTCGAACAACCCAGCGATGCGACGAGCCAGCTCGATTCGCCGCCGCACATCGGCCTGGTCTTCTGCCGCCAAATAATCCTTGATCGGAGCGAAATCCGGATCCTCGCATAACGCGGGCAGCCGGGAAGCGATGGCCCAAGTCAGCGCCTCCGCATCACGCACGCCGCCCGACGGGTCGGCCAGCGTCTGCGTCAGTTGCCAATTCACCCATTGGCCAAGCGTGCGAAACCGATAATGTGCCCAGCAGCCTTGGCGTTTGGCTAAAGCCCGACTGAAGTAGCTCTCCCAGCCACCGGCCGGAACGATCACCAACTGTTCCTCCAGCACACGGCGCAGCGGCGCCTCCAAATGCTGACAAAACAGCATCCAGAGCGATTCGAAGCGGCTGGATTGATAAACATCGATGGCCATGGTCGGCACATTCTCTGGCCCGTGCTGTGGTCACGGGCGACGAAGTGAAAGATTAGGCTCTGTCAGAAAAGGGGTCTGACCCTCTCCGGGCACACCGTATTTTTCGAGTTTTCAGCGTGCCTTCTTCCAAAATCGCCTGATATGTCACTGATTCTCGCATGGCTATCGATACTCCTTGAAAAAGCTGTTTTACCTCATTCGGGGCCTTCAACCGCAGCCCTGTCAAAACGTACGCCGCCACCAGCATCTAAACCTACACCTAATCTTTCACCGATTCTACCGGAGGCTGCAATGGATTCCAGAGAG
>REEF01000446.1 GCA_007695205.1 Planctomycetaceae bacterium | reverse complement strand
TGAACTCGCGGGGCGAGCGCATTTTCAGCCCTGAGTGCGGGTGGTTGTCGTTGTAATCCTCGATCCAGCCTCCGATCAATCCGAGAACGGTCTGGGCGTCTGGCAGCGGCGTGACCTGGACGTAGTCGCGTTTCAGCGTCTTCACGAAGGCCTCCGAGATCCCGTTGCTCTGCGGGCTCTGGACCGGCGTGAAGCAGGGTTTCAGCCCGAGTTGGCGGGCGAAGATCTGCGTGTCCTTCGCGATGTAGGGCGAGCCGTTGTCGGACAGCATCTCGATGACCGAGGGCGCCCGGTATGCGCCGAAGCGGCGCTCCACGGCTTCGAGCATGATATCGCGGATGTCGGAACCGCTGATCCCGGCATTGACCACGGCCCGCCAGGCGATGATCTCGCGATCATGCGCGTCGATGAGGAAGGCGCCGCGGACGATGTCGCCGTTCCAGCAGGTGAACTCGAACCCATCCGAGCACCAGCGCAGGTTCGAGCGCATGACGATCACCTTGCCGTCGTGAACATGCTCCGGGCGCTCGGAATACTTCCGCGCCAGCAGCAGGTTATGGGTCTGCATGATCCGGTAGACCCGCTTGTGGTTGACCGGTGCCATGCCCTCCGAGCGCAGCTGGCGGTTCAGGATCGCGGTGATCCGCCGGTAGCCATAGGTCGGTCGCGCCGACACGAGCGCCGTGATCAACGGCACCACCGCCGCGTCCTGCGCTTTATGATAGCGCCGACGCGGCTTCGTCCTGCCCTTCAGCCGATCAATCAGGTTGGACCGAGCCACGCCCAGGGTTTCGGCCACGACCTTCACCGGATGTCGCCCTTCAGCGGCGACCGCGCGAGCAAGGTCGGTTTTTTTGACCGGGACTTGTCCAGGGCCTCGCGCAGGATCTCTGCCTCCAGCGTCTTGCGCCCGAGCTGCCGTTCGAGCTCCCGGACCCGGTCCTCCAGCTGCCGGACGACCTTGTTGCTGGTGACGTCATCGTCCTCGGACACGGCGACACTCCCCCCTTCGAGCATGAGGCGGCGCCAACGATACAACAGGTTCGGTGCCACGCCATTGCGGCGTGCGACGACCGAGATGCTGGCCCGGTCGTCCAGCGTCTCCTCAACGATCCGCAGCTTCTCGGCGGCGCTCCAGCGGCGTCGACGGCCGCCATCGGCAATGATCTCGATCTCGGACATAAGCACATGCTCAGGCATATCCCTGAGCCTCCATGGCTATGCCCAAGTGTCCGGTCGAAACGGGGGCCAGTTCAATCAGGCCCGGTGGCGGATTCCCCCTTGACCTCGCGTGGCCGCTCCCGTAGCACCCGCGCGCAGGGTGCGCCCCCAACGGCAGCGCGCGCCGTAGCTTGGCGGAGTAGCTCAGTTGGTTAGAGCAGCGGAATCATAATCCGCGTGTCGGGGGTTCGAGTCCCTCCTCCGCTACTGCCTTCCCTGTGGTTCTGCGGCTCCGGCATGGGCCGGTTTGGTTACATCCTGCGTGGGTTGTGATGGCCGATAGTAAAACGTGCCCCGCAGGACATGTCGTAATTCCTGACTGGTTTGGTGATCCTATGACATTGCACCGACGCATCCGGCTAGCCGAGACAAACGGCGTCACGGTTGTCGAGTTTCTGGATCACAAGATCCTGGATGCAGGAGTCATTCAGGAATTGGGGGAAGAACTGTATGGGCTGGTGGATCGATCCGGTGTTAAGTCGCTGCTGCTGGATTTTAAGAACGTGGAATTCCTGAGCAGTGCGGCGCTGAACAAATTGATCATCCTGGACAAGAAGATCAAACAAAACTCGGGGCGGCTGAAGCTGTGTCAGCTTGAGCCGGGCATTCGGGAGGTGTTCGTCATCACTCGGCTGAATCAGTTGTTCGAGATCCATGACACGGTACAAGACGCGTTGAAAGCCTATTGAGTCTTGCGATGGACAAGAAGAGCAAGAAAAAACTGGACACCATCCGGCAGCGGCTTCAATTGTTGCGCCAGCAATTGGCTGGCGCCAAGAAGCAGCAGGACGAACCGGACGAGATCCGACGGCTGTCGGACGAGATTTCGCGGCTGGAAGACGAGGCGGATCGTCTGAAAAACGCGTAACCATCGACCACCAGAATCTCTCGTCATCGACAAGAAGGCCTTGGGCGACGGTTGGGCTCAATCTCCCGCCCCCAAGATCACCGGCACCTGGATTTCGCGTCCTTCTCGGATGACGGTCAGCACAATTTCCTCGCCCGGCCGCTTCTGATCAACGATGGACAGCAGATCATCTGCTACTCGCACTCGCTGGCCGTCGACGGCGATGATCAGATCGGCCGTGCTACGATCGATTTGGGTTTCTTCGTACACGAACGGTCCGCGACGATGCTGTTGTCGCACCAGTCGGAAACCGCGCAAACCGGCTCGTTCTGCGGGTCCATCCGGGGCTAAGGTCGCGATGACCAACCCTTGTTCGACTTGGTAGACCCGCGTGATTCCCAGATCCGGGCGGATCACGCGACCGTTCTCGATCAACTGCGGCACGACTCGCTGGATGTTGTTCACCGGGATCGCGAAACCGACGCCCGTGTTTTCGCCCGTGCGGCTGGCGATGGCCGTATTCATCCCGATCAGACGCCCGCGACTGTCCAACAGCGGACCGCCGGAGTTTCCTTGATTCAAGGCCGCATCGATCTGGATAATCGATTTCATCATTCGCGAGCGTCGCGAGGGAAGGGAACGGTTCAAGCTGGAAATAATCCCCACGGTCATGGTACGTTCCAGCCCAAACGGGTTGCCGATTGCCAACACCTTCTGACCAACTCGCAAATCATTCGAGCTACCCCATCTGACGGGATGCAGCACCTCGGCTGGCGCGTCGATTTTCAAGACGGCAATATCATAAACCGTATCGGCCCCCATCAACGTGGCGGGAAACGTCTGCCCATTGAACAAGGTGACCTGGATTTCTCGGGCTCCTTCGATCACATGGGAATTGGTCAATACATGCCCTTGCCGGTCAAGGATCGACCCCGATCCGGCTCCTTCGGCCGACGATTCCAACGAAAAGAAAAAAGTGTCCAGCCTTCCAGCTCGCGTGGTGATGTTCACGACACTGCGATTGACGTTCTCGTAGACATAAACGTTGACCAGTTCATCGGGAGTTAAGTCACCCTCAAAAGAAGAGGGCAGCATTGCTGGCTGTACGTCCTGTGCACCCACTGTGGGCTCGAGGAACGCGGTGGTCCACCATTGCCAAAACCCGGCACCGATCAAGGCGGAAAACAGGCAGAGAAGCACCGTCGACTTCATAGCGCAACTCCTTTCATCATAGCAACTTGCGTATACCTGCGACTTCATTCTTCAAAATTGTAACAGACGGGGGCGGGACTGCCCAGAACGATTCGTGTCCCTCCGAGGCTGATGGTGAAGAATTCGACGGATCGTCTCGCTTCATCTACGGTGACTCGATCGCTCAAGCCGATAGAAGAGGATGGCGCGCTGCGCGGAAGGTCCGTCAGCTCACCAGCGAACCAGTCTTGTGGCCGAGGCGTTCCTCCTGTTGCAGGGGGTTCGTGTCGTTCATCAACGCGGCTTAATTTCTCGAAGTGGCATGGCAACCATGAACAGCTTGCAACGAAAAATCAACGTTCTGGGTGTGGCTACATGGATTTTCGCGTTCGGTTCATCGACGGCGAACGTCGTTGCCCAGCCGATCCTTGGAGGGATCAGCGGACGAGAGATTCGGGTTCCCGGATGCGAAAGCCTCGGCCGGTCACCCGTGATTACATCGGTGCGTCTGCAGCCCGGTGCAACTCGGCTAGCCGTGGCCGGTGATGATCACTTGGTTTCGATTTGGGATTGGGCGGAAGATCGTCTGGTGTTCCAGTTGCGAGGACATCAGGATTGGGTCCAGAGCTTGGCATTTTCTCCGGACGGTCGTGTATTGGTGTCGGCCGGCAACGATCGGCGAGTCATCTTTTGGGACACTCACAACGGCCAACGACTGGGCGATCTCGAGGCACTGCCGTGCGCCGTGACTCAGCTCAGTTTCAACCATCGTGGGGATCAACTGGCGGTAACGGGATTCGACGGTGGAGTTCGCGTTTACGATGTGGTCGGCCGGCGAATGGTACGCACGCTGGAGGGTTCCAGTCCCGATCTAAGGGCGTTGGCATATTCGCCTGATGACCGCTGGATCGCCGTCGGCGGTCGGGACGGAAGGATCTCGGTCTGGCGAACGGATAATGGGGAACGGGTATCGCACTATGCGGCTCATCGCCAACGAGTTCGCGATCTGGCATTTTCGCCGCTGGGCGAACAACTGGTATCGTGCGGCGAGGATCGTCGCGTGCATGTTCGCTGTCTGAGGGAGCGTCGAGGTTTCGATCTGCCATCGTCCTCGGGCAAGGTATACGCGCTGACCTTTTTCAGTCCGACACACTTAGCGACTGGCGGTAGCGACAATGTGGTCCGGCTGTGGGATTTAGAGGAACGCTTGCAGGTCGGCGAACTGCGAGATCATCACGGCAGCATTGCTGCTTTAGCCAGCAACGGGGAGATCCTGGTTTCGGGCGGATTCGATACCACCATCCGACTCTGGGATCTGCAGGGACGCGTAGCCGGGCTACCACGGCGAGGCATCGAGCGTCAGTGAAATCCGGAAAATCCGGCAGCAGTGCCATGCGCACTGGCCGGCGGGAAAGGGAAGCCCGCACAGGGAGGTGAATTTTGCGATTTCTCACACGTTTTCAGAAATGGCTCGTTACCACGAGTAAACGGGCGAGAACGCGCCGAAGGCGAATTCGTGACGACCATGCGCGACGATGCCTGTTCGAAACGATGGAGGGCAGGCAACTGCTGGCCGCTGATCCCCTGTTCGTTGGCGCGGTGTATATCGAGGAAGATTTTGGGTCCGACGATCTGGGGGATACCTTCGTCATCACTTTCGAAGGCGGTGCGCCGGGAACTCAGTTGACTCGGGTTGAGATCGACGGAGATAAGGCGCCGATTGGGCTGAGCCGCGGGGACATGATCTTCGATACCGAGTTGGGCGGACTGGGCGCCGATGGGGCGTTTCCGTTCACGCTGGTCAAACTGCTGACCCAGGACCCCACGGCGACGGTTCGGGAGACGGTCGAGGACGGCAGCTCGCTGTTGGTCTTGGAGTTCACGAATTTTCACGCGGGTGACAAGCTGATCTTTTCGATCGACGTCGATGAAGTGTTGGAGTACGATCCGAACGAGACGGATTTGGATACGATCAATCAGTGGATCGATCCGATCGCATCGGGCTTGGAGTTCCAGGGCTCGATGCTTCGCGCCTGGTTTTCCGCTCCGTACTATCACCCGTCGCAGGCCACCGCGATGTTCTGGAGTCTGTACGACAAGAATACGGAAGGCACCGGTCTGGATCTTCCCAGCGAGAACATCGACGGCATGCGGAACCGTACGGCCGGCGCGGTCGGCCAATTGCAGCAGGTCCCGCTTCCGGTCGAGTTGTCGGGGACCGTGTATCTGGAAACCAATTTGGACCTGATCCGTCAACCGGACGAGCCCGGATTGGGCGGCGTCGAGTTGGTTCTGTACCGCCAGGTGGAGGGCGTCTATCAGCCCACGGGCCACCGCACGGCGACCGACGCGAAAGGCTTCTATCGATTCGGTCTGGAACTGGACCTACCGCCGGGAGTGTACCAGGTACGGCAGATGCCGCCCGACGATTTGTTCACCGTGGGTGCGATTCCCGGGACGATTGATGGACAACGGGTGGGTACGGCATCGGAGGATCATCGGTTGCTGTCAGGAATCGCCTTGGAGAAGGGCGACCAACGTGGCAGGGATTACGACTTCGCCTTGGCTCGTCCCGCCGAATTGCAGGGCTATGTGTACCACGACCGGAACAATGACGGGCGTCGCGACGCCGGCGAAGAGGGGATTGCCAACGTCGCGATCCAACTGGTTCCGCTCCAGACCTTGACGCCCGCACAGACGGTGACCGTCACGACCGACGCGACCGGTTCGTATCGCGCCACAGGCTTGGCGCCGGGCACCTATCGCGTGGTCCAGCCGCAGCAGCCGGAGGGTTACTTCGATGGGTTGGATGCTGCGGGCACCGTGTCCGGCGTGGTCCGCGGTGTGGCTGTGAATCCTGGAGATTCCATCGAGGGTGTTTTCCTGGGCGGCGGTGAAAAAGGCCGCGATTACAACTTCGGTGAACTGTTGCCCGCCGCGCTTAGCGGACAGGTTCGTTTGGCGGATGCGGACGGCGATTGCTTCAGCGAAGCGTCCAGGCAGCGCCCCATCGAAGGCGCTCGGGTGGAACTGTTGGATGCCACCGGTCGGTTAATCAGCGTCACCGAGACCGACGCGCACGGCACCTATCACTTCCGCGATCTGTGGCCGGGCATGTACTCGGTCGTCCAGACGACACCCGAAGGTCTGATCAACGGCCGCTCGCACGTCGGACGGATCGGCGGAGTTCCCGCGGGTCGCGCCTTGGATGATTCCTTGGTCGATATCGTCATCGGGTCGGGCCAGATCGGGACGGATTATGATTTTTGCGAGTTCGAACCGGCGTCGCTGGCGGGGCGAGTCTATCACGATCGCAATAACAACGGGTGGATGGAACCTGGAGAAGAGGGTATCCCGGACGTCCGCCTGGTGCTGCTGGACGCCGAAGGTGCGCAAGTCGCCGCGACAGTCACCGATTCCAGCGGCGATTATGTCTTCGACGGTCTGCATGCCGGGCAGTACACCATCGTCCAAGTTCATCCCGAGGGTTGGGTCGACGGATGGGACCGAGCGGGCACCGTGGAAGGCATCCCGCAGGGAACCGCCATCAACCCGGGCGATCGCATCGAAGGGATTCAATTGCGTTGGGGCGAAGCGGGCGTGGACTACCTGTTCGGCGAATTCCGCTACGCTTCCCTGGAAGGTTATGTCCGCTTGACTTCGCCCGAGGGGATTTGCCAGCCGCCGGGCCAATCGATGCGCCCGATCGTGTACGTGCCGCTGTGGTTGATGGATCCCCACGGCCAGGTCCTTGCAGAAACCCGAACGGATGCGACCGGCCATTACCGATTCGACCGGCTACTGCCGGGCGAATACCAGATCTTCCAGCCAACTCCCGACGGATTGCTGGATGGCCCCAAGCAGGTAGGCACGATCGATGGAGTCTCGGTCGGACGCGTGGTCGGAGATGCCATTGTCGAAATATCCGTCGCATCGGATCAGTCCGGGGTGGATTACAACTTCTGCGAATACGAGCCGGCGTCGCTGGCGGGGTGGGTGTACCACGATCAGAACAACAATGGTGTCCGAGATGCGGGCGAACCGCCGATCGCCGGAGTCTCGATTCGTTTGCTGGATCAGTCCGGTCGGGTGATCTCCAGCACAGAGACCGCCGAGGATGGATCGTATCGTTTTACGATGTTGCAGGCCGGGGTCTATACGCTGAATCAGATCCAGCCGGATGGATTCCTGGACGGTCTGGACACTGCCGGAACGGTCAACGGCAGGACGGTCGGAGTCGCCGTCAATCCGGGTGACGAAATCCACTCGATTCATCTTCGCTGGGGAGACCAGGGCCTGGATTACAATTTCGGCGAACTGCTGTCCGGCAGCCTGACCGGACGCGTGCACGCCGACAACAATGGCAACGGGCGATTCGATGTCGGGGAGTGGTGGTTGGAGGATGTGGTCATGCATCTGGTTGATCCGCACGGAAACGAGATCGCTTCCACACGCACCGACCACCGGGGCATCTATCGGTTCGATGAACTGGTACCCGGCATCTATCATGTGATCCAGACACAACCGGTGGGCTATTTTCAGGGCGGCCAACGAGCGGGATCGGCCGGCGGTGACGATTCCATCGACGATCGAATCAGCAACATCCCCGTCGGTTCCGGCCAGCATCTGGTACACTACGATTTCTGGGACATTCCTCCTTCGACCTTGTCCGGCATGGTGTTTGCCGACAAGAATCAGAACTGCCGGTTGGACGAAGGCGAATGGCCGCTGGCCGGAGTCACGCTGCATTTGATCGACGGCGGGGGCGTCCGGACCGCTACCACCGTGACCGATGCGGGCGGACGTTATCGGTTCGAGCATCTGCCGCCGGGTACGTACACCATCCAGCAGGAACAGCCGGACGGCTATTTCGATGGATCGCAGCGAGCCGGTTCGCATGGCGGCGATACCAGCGTCCCCAATCGAATCTCGGCGATCCCCGTCATGGGCGGCCAAACGCTGACCGACTATGACTTCTGCGAGGTGCCTCCATCGACCCTGTCCGGAATGGTCTTTGCCGATCAGAATCAGAATGGTCGTTGGGATGCGGGCGAACCGACCCTGGCTGGCGTGACCATGCATCTGATCGATGCGGGTGGCGTGCGGATCGCGACCACCACGACCGATGCCAGCGGTCGTTATCGGTTCGAGCATCTGCCGCCAGGCACGTACCGCGTGCAGCAGGAACAACCGGCAGGTTATTTCGACGGGGCACAACGAGCCGGATCGCACGGTGGAAATGCCAGCCTTCCCAACCAAATCTCAGCGATCAACGTGCCGGCTGGTCAGACGTTGACCCGTTACGATTTCTGGGAGATTCCGCCGGGGGCCCTGTCGGGCTATGTCTTCCAAGATGGTCCCGCGCTCGTTACTTTCGACGGTCGGTTACCGGAAAATGCCCGCGAGCTTCGCACGGGCGAGTTGAAACCGACCGACCAGCGAATCCCCGGCGTGGTCCTTGAGTTGCGAGAGGTTTCGACCGGACAACCGATCTTGGGGACCAGTTCTTCCGTGTTGCCCGGACGTTACGGATCGGGTCCGATCACGACCGTCACCGATGCTCAAGGCTTTTACGCCTTCGAAGGCCTGATGCCGGGGGTCTATGCGGTCCGCCAGATCCAGCCCGAGGGTTATTTCGACGGGATCGATACGCCGGGGCCGCTGTCTGCCAAGCTCTACGACGGAAGCGTGGATCTGGCCGCACTGGCGCCATGGATCGTCGCCGATCCGCCCGCCGACGCCGACGTCTTATTGGTGGTCGTTCCGGCTTATTTGGAGTCCGAGGACAATAACTTCAGCGAACTGGCTGTCCAACGCCAGATCGTTTTCTGGGACCCGCCCAGCTCCGACCCTCCCCCACCGGTCTTCTTCGTCGACACACCAGCGCCGCCACCGGCAGCAGCGCCGCTGATCGTCGCCCCGCTGACATCGCGACCGTGGGAATTCGCTCAGGGCTCGGGCGGGGTAATCCCGTTTTCGTGGCATCTCAGCATTATCGATGGGGGGAATCCGCGAGGCAATATCAGTCCGCTGAGCACCGATAACTTGGTGCTGCACCACGTCGCTTTTTCTCCGTCGGAAGACTGGTTGTCCGTCCGGGTTACCGATGGCTACTGGACACTGCGAATTCGTGGCAATCAGGGCCTTGAGACTCCGGAGGGCATTCAACGAAAAATGTTCGGCATGCCCGGTGCGGTGCCTGTCGTCGGCGACTTTAACGGCGATGGTATCGACAACGTAGGCATCTATTACCGCGGCCATTGGCTGTTGGACATGAACGGCAACGGGCGTTGGGATGAAGAGGATCTGTGGGTCCTGCTGGGCGACGACCAGGATTTACCGGTAATCGGCGACTGGAACGGTGATGGCAAAGACGATGTGGGCATCTTCGGACCCGCGTGGCCGGGCGACCATCGCGCGCTGCAAGTCGCCGCAGGATTGCCCGATCTGAAAAACCGCACGATCCCGGTCAATAAACCCAAGAACGTCCCGCCGGACGTCGAGAACGCGACCTGCGGATTGCGGTTGCTTCAGGCCACGATCCGTGGGCAGATCCGAGCGGATGTGATCGATCATGTGTTCCGCTACGGCGGTGGATCGCACGTTCCGGTCAGCGGTGATTTCACCGGAGACGGGATCACAAACATCGGCGTATTTAAGGACGGTCGTTGGTGGCTGGACACCGACGGCAACGGCCGCTGGTCCGAAGGCGATCTGGAATTCATTTATGGCCAAGCGGGTGACATTCCCGTCGTCGGCGACTTCAACGGCGATGGCCTGGCCAATGTGGGCGTTTACCGAGCCGGTTTGTGGATTCTCGATATGAACGGCAACCGAGTCATGGACGACCAAGATCACACCTTCCGCTTCGGCACCGCCCAAGACATCCCCGTCGTCGGCGACTGGAACGGCAATGGAATCGACGACCCCGCCATCTACACTCCCAGCCAATCGGCCCAATAAACGAGAAGCATCCAGCGAGGGATGACGAGCGAACGATTAAGTTCTGTCCGAAAAGGGGTCAAACCCTTTGGAGGGCACGCTTAAAATTCGAAAAATGCGGTGTGCCCGGAGAGGGTCAGCCCCCTTTTTGGACAGAGCCTGGGCCTCTTCGCTCAGTTGCGTCGGACGGACCAGATGGCTGAGTGGTCGGTGGTCCGGCCGCGGCCGTCGAAGCGGCCGTGAATGAAGCCGCGACCTCCCACGTGGGCTGGGACCAGATCGGGTTCGCCGCGGATCGCCGCCTCGACCGCCAGCACTGCCAACGGAGCTTCACAATTGAAATTCGCGTACCGATGGCTGGCACTGGCCAGGAAGAACCCGTGGTGAAAACGGGCTTCGATCAAGCGGTCTGCCAGGCGACGTGCGGTATCGATCACTTCGATTTGGGGCGACATGCGGTATAGCTCGAACACCGCGAAGACCAGTTCGGGGTCGACCGACGGCGTCTCGGCACACAATTCGACCTCGTCGCCCGGTTGGGCGCCGATATCCCCCAGGCCGAACCCGCGAGCCATGTCGCGAGCCGTCTGCCACAGCAAGGGGCGCTGGGTCAACCGGGCGGCGCGCAGGTAGGCGGCCAAGTGCTCGGTGGTCGCGCGGTTGGGGCTGTAAACATCCCCACGGCGCCCTCGGCCATAGCCGGTGCGCGGGTTCTTCAGACCCGTCACATCGGTTCCGTCCGCCCACATGGGCCGAAAATGATTGGCCTGGGAATCGTACGCGTGCCGCGCATGGGCCTCCAAATGATCGGCGGCATCCTGAGCGAACCCCATGGCATCCTGACCGATCGTTTCTGCCAGAAACAATTGCATCAAGGTGTAACGCGGGAACCCGCCACTGATCGACCATACCCAACCCTCGCGGGCGACCAGCATCCCATCGTCGGCGATCTTGCCCTTGATCGGGTTGTAGAATTCATCATTCGGGTCCGAGCTGCCGGAGTGCCCGTACTTGTTCTCCGTGCGGTCGCCGTAGCTGCTGTAGGTCAGGTTGCCGGTCAAAGGGCCCTCGGCCGGCGGCTGCTGACGGCGACGCGGCTTGGTGAATTGGTAAGCTCCCATGCCCGTGTCCGGATGCCGAGCCTTGGTATACATGCCCGCCAGGCGTTTGGCCCAGGTCAGCGCCGGTTGCTCGTCGCTCAGGTGATACAGCATGGCGCCGCCGAACACGAGATCCGCGCCGCAGTTCAAAAACGATAGACCATTGCTGTCGAAAAACGGATCGGGATCGGCGAATGGCTGCTCCCACATCGCCGGCGTGGGCGGCGGTCCACTGCCGTAACGCGCATGCCGGTTCAGGGCGACCGTCTCCCAATCCAAGATATGGCCCTGCCACAGCGCTCGCAGGAATTGAGCGGTCGCCTGAGAATCCACGTCCCACATCAGCTCGTAAAAAGGCAGATTCCATTTGAATTCGTGGCAATTGGCATCGAAATGCCCGACCGGCTTCAGATTCCGCAGGTCGATGAACTGGTGCCCTCCCCAACGTAATTTGC
>REEF01000632.1 GCA_007695205.1 Planctomycetaceae bacterium | reverse complement strand
GCCGATAGCGTTTGCGACTGATTGCGTGTTTGATCGCCGTCTCCAAGGCATGTCAGGAACGAAGGGACCTGTCGGCCGGTTGGGGCTGTTCGGTTTTGCGGAAGCTGAGCCACAGGTGCTGGGGGATGCAACCGATCAGGATGATGATCAATTGGCTGAGCACGAACATGCCCAGCGTGAACAGCACTCCCTCGGTGAACCCGTAGGAATGCAACCCTACGCTCAACTCGTTGACTCCGAACCAGGACCAACTGGTCACGATGTTGCCGCCAACGGCCAGGATCGCCAGTCCGCGACCTTTCGCGATGCCGTCCCAGAGCGCGTGCAAGATCAAGGCATTCCACAGCACCAGGATCAGCGCGCCGTTTTCTTTCGGATCCCAGCCCCAGAAGCGACCCCAGGAATCATCGGCCCACAGTCCACCAAAGACGGTGCCGATAAAGCTGAAGAAAATGGCGAAACAGACGCACCCGTACATCATCCGGACCAGCAATTTGCTGGTCTCCTCAGTCAACGAGCGTGTGAAGACGCCCAGCAGAATGAAATAGATGCCCAGCAGGCCTGCCAGGAAGGTTACCGAATATCCCAAGGTGATGGTCACCACATGGGTCGCCAACCAAAACTGGGTATCGAGCACCGCCTGCAGCACCGTGAACGTATCGCCTCGCATCCCCAACGCCGTGGCGACCAGCAGCGAACCGGCGCCGCTGAGTGCCGCGACCACGTTGCCGATCCCGATCCGGAAGATCAGTTCCAGCACCAACCCGAAGATCACACACCCCCAGCCGATGAAGATGGCGGACGAGTACAGATTCGTCACGGGCGGGCGGCCCGAGATGTAGACCCGGGCGATCAACCCCACCGTGTGCAGCAGCAACGCGATCACCAGGATCGCGAAGGCGGTCCGGTTCATCAGTCGAGGCCATCCCAGAAAAGCGATGGTGGCCACGATATAGCCCACGATGTACAGAACCAGGCTCAGGTAGAACGGCGAAGCGTGGTTGAAGTAGCTTTCCGTCGAGACCTTGCCCGCGTGGTATTCGTGAGGCTGCTCTTGTTGCAGCAAACGTTGGTACTCGGCGACTTCCCGGTTAAAGGCGACATGGTCACCACGCTGGTAGGCACCGAAGATCGACTCCAGCCGATCGATGGCCGGGTTGACAGGTTCGCCGAGCACTTCTCTGCTGAAAAACGCCTTGTTCACTGCCGCAGCAAAGGGCAGCCACGGCGACCGGTCACCGTTGGTTTCGTTCGCGGTTTCCGTCGTCTCCAGATGGGGAACGGCCAGAGGCGCCTGCATCCGCGCGAGCATAGTCTCGGATTCACTCGCGACCGTCATCAATTGCCGAATCCTCAAGATGCGTTCGGTCGCCGCTTCGCGATCCTGCGCGAATTCTTCTTCGGTCGGCAACGGTGGAAACTCGATCGGTTGGAACGCGCTGGCGATCAGCGTATAGCCGCGGAATCTGCCATCGACTTCCAGCAGTTTACGCTGGAAAAAGTCCAAGTCTTCGCTGTCCAGGCGACGCGCCTGCTCGGCCTGCCGATCGAATTCGGCCAACTCTTCTCGGACTTGCCCATCCCCGCCGCGGATCTCCGCCAGCGAGTAGTGAAAGCCTTTCCGAGGTTCTAGTCCCAGCAACTGCAGCACTTCCAGGTTGTAGATTCGGAACACACGGTGTTCTTCGGCCAGGTCCGGCCGAGCCACCATGTCCAGAAACCATTGGACGGCAGGTCGTCGCTCGCCTTGGCTGTCCTCAAAGGTCTCGTAATCCGAAATCTTTCGCAGAGCCACGCGGGCCATCGTGTCGATCGGTTTGACGCGACCTTCGAAAGCCACCGGCAACTGGCCGAACTCGACCAAATTGAATTCGCCCGACGGTGTCCGGGGCGGAGCGACTTTGCCCAACACCCAGCCCAGCATGATGACACCCACGATCGTAGGCACGATCCAATCCGCTCGCTGCCAGGGTGGGCGACTTGACGGCCCCCCGTCCCCCTTGCTTCGCTTGGCACCCGCCGAACCCGAATCGTGGGCCGCTCGACCTACTCGCCCGGAAAGATCGACGATCGCCACGGGGGCGGCCTGGCGAGTCATCTTGGTTTGACGTTGCAGGAATCGCAGCAGCGTGTTCCAGAAATGAGCGAACATCCCGGTCGCGACCAGCATGCATGCCACGTAGGGGATCATCCAACCGGTATTGGTCACGACCTGCAACGTTGTTTGCCCCACCCCGGTCCGAGGATCGCGAAAGTAACCGCTCTGGTAAAATGTTTCGCCCGCGTAACGCAAGGGGTTATTCATCCAGATGCGGATCTCACCGCGATCGATATCCCGCTTCGTATCGATCAAACGCACGAAGGACGAATAATCGCGGGGCGTGGTCGTTCCCACGTAGTCATCCTTACGCAACTCCAGCAGATGCATGGTGTAGGGTTTATAAGTCCGCTTGAAGCGCAGCGCGACATCGTACACTTTGTCATCGACGGTGATCCGCTCGGAGATATCCTGCGAGGACAGGTACTGGGAAACCAGGTATGTGCCCAGACTGGAGCCATTTTCTTTGTCCAGCAGTTCGACGTACGCCGACGCCATATCGACGCCGCGGCTGACGCTGGCCCCGGTCGCCGCTCGTCTTGGAACCGCCAGGACTCGGAGCCCATTGCCTGCGGTGGCCAGATTCTGACTGTTCGGCTGTGGATCTTCCAAGTCGGAATTCCTCAAGTACTGAACCACCCGGATATCGAACGGCAATTCCGGGCTCTGGATCACATCGCCTCGCTCAGCCGATCGCACAACCTTCGATCCGGGCACGACCACCACGTCGTCCTCGGTGTCGGAGAATGCCGAATCGACCACTGCCAGTTCGGTTTCGCGAATGTCCACCGCGAAGTTGGTAGCGGAGCCTTCCTGGATCATCAGTCGTTCTTCGACCGCATACCAGCTCACGAACCATTCGCCCAGCATCAGCAGTCCTAGGCCCGCATGGATCAGCAGCAAACCGCCGCGTTTCTTGAAAGCCAGGATCGCCCCGAACAACAGCACCAGCGCCACGAACTGGGCTTGGATCAACTGCCACAGGATCCTCATCCCCGCGTCGCCCACGTAGGCCGAATCGCCACCGATCCAGACCCAGCCGGTCAGCACCCCCATCAGGATCACGCCAGCGCCGTACAGCGCCATCTCCAATTTGCGCGAGCCCGCATTTCGCATCATGACGGCGAACGCGACGGTCATGGCCAACCACAACAAAGCCAGACCGATTTTGCAGAACAACCAGATCGTCGACCACGAGAACACCGGCACCGCCTGGATACCCTCGGGATTGTGACCCGCTGCGATGACCTGCCACGTCAGCACGGCCCCGATGGCCAGCACCAACAGCCCCATGGCCAGCCGAAACCCTTTGGCTTGGGCATTGATCAGGACGAATTGGCCCAGCACGAGATTCAACGCCAACAGTGTTCCGATCGTCGCTCCGCCCGGGAAAAGGAAACCGCCACGGGTCAACGCTTGGATCGCCGAAGCGGCGCCGAACACGAAAATCGTCCAGCCCGTGATCAACCACGGTAGTTTACGATCCTTCCGCAACACACAGGCCATGGTGCCCAGTCCGGTGGCCAGGATCAGCGCGATCGCCACCAGTCCCCTCATCGCATTATCCCGCAAGTTGGGGAACCAGGTTTGTGGAAAGAATGTCCGGACTTCGATCCAGCAGATCCATGAACGGAAATACACCGACATGACTTCCCACATGTCCTGGCGGGTTTGCGCCAAAGTCCCCACCAGCGTTAGAAAAGCTGCGGCTGCAAACAGAATAATGGCCGACCTCAGCACAAACGCACGCAGGGTGACCCGTTTTGCAGGTGCCTTTCGCGGGCGGGGCGAAGATTCCTGGAAAGTCTTCTCCGGCTGGACACCGACGTTGGATTCTATATCGATCGCCATAACGAACTCCGTCTATCCTTCAGGAAACGTGACCGAACGAGCCAGGGACAAAAAGTTTTCTTTTTCCTCCGCCGCCAATTCGTTATTTCCTTTGAGTTTGAAATACCAAGCCTGCTTCTCTTGGACTGCGATCACGCCCAGGATCGTCTCCTGGTCGCCGATCAACTCGATCAAGTCCGCCGTCACTCCACCGATCTCGATTCGGCTGACCGATTCCTCCAATCGGTCTTCTGGGATCGGGTCCAACCCAATCTGAGCCCGCCAGCGGTTCACATTCATCAGCAGCGAACCGCCCGGGGGCAAGCGGTCCAATGTAAACTCCAAGCGTTGGCCACTGCGAGCGATCTCGAACGCCGCTTCGTGCCGAATCGTGATGCCGCCTCGCGAGGTCACCAGAGATGCCGCCTCCCAACCCTCCGGGACATCCAGATCGATGCGGGTACCCACCGAATCCTCCGCAGGGACTCTCGGTTGCTTTGGCGAAGGTCGGTCGGACATCATGCGAGGACCAGCCGTCGCCGATTCTTCGCTGATCAGATCGACAAACGTGGCCGTCATGTCTTCCAGGGCAATGGCTTCCGAAGTCGCGGAAAGCTGCTCGCTTTCGATCGCCGCTAACCCCACTTGACCGCGCCAGCGGTTGATGTTCGCCAGAATGGCCGGTTCTGGGTCACCCTCGATCGGTAGTGGAATCACGGTCAACTCCAGTTGCTCGTCGGCCGGATCAGGCAGGATGGTGGCAAACCGCATTCCAGACGGCGGCAACATCCGCCATCCTTCTGGTAACTGCCAAGTGGGCTTTTCGTCTTCGAAACGGACCGAACTCAGCCACTGCTTAAAGGGCTCCACGTGAGGCTGCAGTTGGTCAGGATCGCCATTGACTCGGAAAAACCACGCATAGCCTTCGATTGGAATGATGGCCCCTAACATCCGCTGCGGAGCGCTGGTGTCCAGGCGACTATGAGCGGTCGGGGGCTGAGAAACCGAGTCGAGACTGGCCAGCTTGGGAGCCCGGTAGCGACGAATCTCGTCTTGATCACCGCAACCGCAAAGCACAATCGCTGAGATCAGCACGGCCGTCAGACGTTGCCAGCCAAACGGCCAGCCAAAAGGCCAGTCAACCGAAAGGCGAAAAAAACCCCGTGGGGTACTGGAGGTTCTGCCCTGAA
This sequence comes from Planctomycetaceae bacterium, assembly GCA_007695205.1. GTDB lineage: Bacteria > Planctomycetota > Planctomycetia > Pirellulales > Pirellulaceae > SKKK01. The sequence continues at coordinate 6,645 of REEF01000632.1, read as the reverse complement.
AAAACACATTTGATTTGTGGTTTAGCATGCCGCCGGAAAGGGTAGGTAGGTTGAATTCGAGTCGAGCATCGACGTTGTGATGCCGTTTTGACACGTCGCCCTTGAAGCCATCGCAGGCCGACACGTTCATACCTTCAGAGCAAGTCGCTCTGAAATCTCCTACGGATTATAGGCGTTCCGCTGAGAAAAGAATACCGAAATGGCTGATGAAGTGGCCAACGGGCAGGCTGTGCTACGGATCAAGTCCTATTAGCCGAACCATCATGTCCATAAGGGGAGTCGAAGCGGTATAAGTCTCGTCCCAAGACCACATATTTCTGACAAGATCCATCATCAGCATGCCGGTCAATGCCAACACGATGCAGATGGCCAACAGGGCGACCACGTTCCAGATGGAGTAAGGAGCTTCTGGCAGTCCCGCCGGGGAAGCCTGGGTCGCCGGTTGGAGGGTCTGGGATGGTTCGAACTGGTTCAGGGCGCCTTCGAGTTCATCGTCCGCTTGGCCGAGCACCGGTTCAGCCTCGTCTTCCAGCATATCCGCATCGACGAACGCTTCAGAATCCTCCAGCGCGATCACTTGCGAACCGCTGTCCTCTTCGTCATCATCGCCCGCCATGGCCGATGCGGTCAGTTGGAAATCTTCGTCGGCTTTTAGTTCCGGGGAATCGTCCCCGACATCGTCCAAGTCGTCCAGATCGATGATGTCATCATCTTCGGGCAATTCGAGAGACGAAACCGACGATCCGGCAAGATCCATCGGCTCTTCTTCGAGATTCAGCCCGCTATCACTGGGGCTGGTCAGATTGATTCCTGAACCACCGCTACCACCGGTGACATCACTGCCACCGTCCAGGACCAGTTCGTCATTATCGTCCAATGCCAATTCGTCGTCGTCGCCGATCGTCATTTCCGCGCCCGGCGCGTCTTCGTCTTTCGATCTGTCGCCGTCTTTCAGCGACAGATCGGACGCGATCGACAAATCGCTGCCTTCGAAGTCCAGATCGCCGGTTCCAGCAGCATCCAGCCTGACGTCCGATCCAGCGAGAATATCGTCGTCATCGTCAGCCACCAGATTCACACCACTTCCGGCTTCGTCGGGGATCAGCGCCACGTCGCTGGAGCCTTCCGGTTTTAACCGTAGTTCATCGTCATCATCCAGATTCACGTCGCTGCCCGCGACGTCTCCGAGATCGTCGAGATCTCCGACCGCCCCGATTTCGGTGGGCGAATCACTGGAAACATGCCCCTCGGCCTCCAGTTGCAGATCCGATGAACTCGCATCCGCGTCGGCATCGAAGCTGAGCGCATCGTCAGCGGAATCACCCGCTGAGTCCATACCGAGCTCTTCGGCCACGCGCTGGACCTCGTCGGCCTTGAACTTCCAGGACGTTCCATCCCGAGTCCCGTAGATCTCGCCGCGCAGACGCATGTCGTTCAATTGCTCAGCGGTTACCCCTAGCTGCTTGGCAGCTTCGTCCAATTCGATGTAAATCGCGGCCATGGTTCGCCTTCGTTGTAGCACCAGCGGAAAGGAAGCGACGCCCGTCGTCTTTCTCTATCTTAAAAGCGACAAAAATCGACGCAAGGTTTGTCAATCGTGGGCGAGTTTGTCGACTAACTAAAAATTATCGCTCCAGTTTTAACGATCGACAAGAAAATTCCTAGCCGATCGGGACAATTCCCGTGAATTGCCTTTTGAGAATTCGGCCTTCGCCGGGGAATTTCTTCCCGCCGTCACAAAAGACCGGGACTTCACCGCGCAAAAAAAAACCCGGCAACACGCGTGACGCGGTGCCGGGCTGGTCTCCCCCCCTGGGAATGCAGTGTAGTTATCCAGATAAGCCTATAACGCCTAGCTAAATAGGGTGGCTTGATAGTTGTGTGAGTGGAGCCTTTTTTTGGATGATGTTTTCGTGACAAGCCATTTATCGTCACGTCGGAGGGGAAACTTTGGAAAAATCTACCGATCTTAACGATCGCAAGGGAAATCAGGGTTCTGACGATTATCACTGATTTTGTCGAGGTGCGGTGGCCGATTCATGGATCATCCGGTGTCGTGCTGTGCCGCGATCTTAAGGAATACAAGAGACATTTTTCTCCAGTTGAGGAGTTTTGCGAGTGTCCAGACGAAGCCATCGAAACGGAATCCTGGCGACAGCGAACACGCTTGGTTGGCCCATTCTTTTGGGTGCTGCGGCGACCAGCATGTTCTATGTGCTGGTATATCGCGGCCCTATGGATATCCCGGTGATGCATCGGTATTTCGCGTCGCACCCGGTGGCTTTGGTCGCCACGTGCATGTTTTTCGTGGGGATGGCGGCCCTGGTGCTGAAAACAGTCCAGGTGTTGATGCAGTACGCGGCGTTGAGCCGCATCCAACTGGATGAATGTCCCGAGCAAGGCCAGGCTTTGGCCGATGTGCCACGGCTGTTGCAACAGTTGGAGCAGTTGCCGGAATCGTCTCAGCAATCGTATTTGGGCCGCCGATTGCGCGACGCGTTGAGTTTCGTTCAGCGTCAGGGGGATGCGGGTGAACTGAACGAGCAACTCAAGTATTGGTCCGATCTGGACGTGGCCCGACAGCACGAAAGTTTTTCGCTGGTCCGCATCATCACCTGGGCCACGCCCATGCTCGGTTTCTTGGGCACGGTGATCGGGATCACGCGAGCCTTGGGGGATTTGGATGCCAATCAGTTGGCGACGGATATCCAAGGTGCGATGGACAGTCTGCTGTCGGGCTTGTACGTCGCTTTCGATACGACGGCGTTGGCGCTTTCGCTTTCGATCGTGTTGATGTTTGTGATGTTCGCCATCGATCGACTGGAAACGCAGCTTCTGGCCCAGGTCGATCTTCGCGCCGAAGAAGCGTTGGTCGGACGGTTCGAGCAGATCGGTAGCGGGCACGATCCCTACCTAAATTCGATAGGTCGGATGTGCCAACAGGTGGTGATGGCGACCGAAAAGATGGTCCAGCAGCAGACCGATCTGTGGCAGCATGCCCTGGCCGACAGCCAGCAACAGTGGACGCAAGCGATCGAAGGAGCGGGAAAACGAGTGGAGCAGGGGTTGCAGTCGACGTTGCGGGAATGCTTGGGTTCGTTCGCCGACCGGATGATTGACGTCGAGGATCAATCGGCTCAACGCGTCCAGCAGCGCTGGCAGCAGTTACAGGCGGCGTTGGCGGAACACACGGGCCTGATGCAGTCACAGCAACAGGAACTGGTCCGACAAGGGGAGATCATGACCGCCGTGGTCCAGGCGACGGGTGACGTGATCACGTTGGAGAAATCGTTGAACGATAATCTCCAAGCCCTGGCAGGTGCCAAGAATTTCGAAGAAACCGTCATGAGTCTGTCGGCGGCGATCCATCTGATGAGTGCTCGGCTGGGCGGTTCCGGCAACTCGCCGCAGGTGGATCTGAAACACACTCGGCATTCGTCTGTCAAGGAACGCGCAGCATGAGGCAGGTACGTGCGCGCCGAGCCGAAATCGGCATTTCCCTGTTCCCGTTCCTCGCCGTGTTGATCTGCACGATGGGGGCGTTGATCGTGTTGTTGGTCCTGGTCGTGCAACAAGCGCGGGTCCAAGCCGACACGGTCACCGATCAATTAGCCGAACAGGCGCGTGAGGAACGTCTGGCCCAGCAGCGGCGGGAGGAGCAGGAGGAGGAGGATTATCTTTGGAAGGCGCAGATCCTGAAACAGCAGCGCAACGAGCTGACCGAACGATTGTCGGACGGTCGGTTGCAGTTGGGGCATCTGGAGGACCATATTCGCCGTCTGGAACTGCGTTTACGGCAACTCCAGGAGCAATGGGCCGAACTGCCATCGGAGGGACTCGACCGCCCGGAGGATCGAACGGCATCTCGTGAGGAACTGAGCCGGTTGCAGGATCTGTTGGATTCCCAGCGACGACGGCTGAAGGACGCACAGCAGGAACTGGCCAAACGCCAGCGGTCGTTTTCGATCATCCCCTACGACGGGCCGCACGGCACGCGTCGCCGCCCGATCTATATCGAATGTCGCGAGAGCGGGATCATCATCCAGCCGGAAGGGATCGTGCTGGGGCCCCAGGATCTGGCCGGGCCGCTGGGGCCAGGCAATCCGCTGGATGCCTCGCTGCGAGCCATCCGCGAATTCTGGGATCGGACCGAAGGTGAATCGAAGCTCGGCGAGCCCTACCCGTTGCTGATCGTCCGTTCGGACGGAGCCGTGGCCTACGCCAGGGCTCGCGCAGCGATGGCCAATTGGGATGACCAATTCGGGTACGAGTTGGTCGACTCGGACATGCCGCTCGATTTCCCGACTCCCGACCCCGCGCTGCGCGATGTGCTGCAGACCGCCGTGGCAACGGCTCGACAGCGCCAGGCCATGCTGGCCGCCGCCATGCCGCGACGTTTCGCTGCCCCGTCACCCGACAGTTTCCGATTGGCCGAAGCCGAAAACGGCTGGACGGATGCAGGAGAAGGTTGGGACGACGCGCCGGCCAACAGGGCCGATCGAGGTTTCGGTAGCAGCGGGCGAAGTGGGGGGACATCCCAGGCGATGGCCAGCGGTGGTCGCGGATTGGGTACGGGCGGCCACTCGGGGCCGGGCGCAAACCGCCCCGCGCCAGCAACCGGCTCGGCGGCGATGGCTCAGACAAGAAACGGCTCACACGGCATGCCCGAGGCTTTCTCGAATAACGCGGACCACGGATTGGCGAGCGGAGAGAGCAGCCCGGGCGGGTCGGAGTTCCGAGCCGCAGGCACCGGAAGCGGCCCAGGAGGTTTTGCTGGGCAGCACGCCCTTTCGTCGTCCTACGCGGCAGGTCCTGCCGGATCGCAACAAGGCTCTGCAGCAGCGGGGGCTCCTGGCTCGAATAACGCAGGGCACCAAGCCGGTGCCGATGGTGGACCGATAGGCGGCCAACAGGGCGGAGCCCGGCAAAACGCTGGGGGAGCACAACCCGGAAGCGGCGGACAGGCGGGGCCCAACCTGGGAGCGGTTGGCGGTGCCTCCGGATCGGCCGGAAACGATCCGGCCCATCAAGCCGCTCAGCCGCCTTGCCCCGATTCGCTGCCCGAGAGCATCGCTCGACAACGCGGAGCGAATTGGGCGCTGCCCCAAACCGCATTCACCTCGACAGGAATCACTCGGCCCATCCACGTCGAACTGCATCACGATCGGTTGGTCATCCTGCCCGATCAGCGAGATCATCGCGATCCACAAACGTTTCCTCTCCAGGGAACGATGCGCCGGTCCATCCCGCCGTTCGTCTCCGGAGTTTGGAACCATACGGAACGTTGGGGGATGGCTGTTGCCGGCGGTTATTGGAAGCCGGTGATCCGAGTCCAGGTGGCGCCGGATGCGGCCCAACGGTTCCGGGAACTCGAAGCGCTGATGCAGGACAGCGGCATCGAAGTCGAACAGCGTTAACCAGAGAGAAGGACAGGGCCGAACATGAGACGCAGACCAAGGCCGCAAGCCGAAGAACCCGGACAAGACTCGTTCCTGGATATTGTCGCCAATCTGGTCGGTATTCTGATCATTCTGGTCATGGTCATCGGCGCGCAGGCCACCGACGCGATGATCGCCGTCGATCACCCGCAAGCGGCCGACGAGCCCGAATCGCCAACGGATGTCCAAGGCGCTCGCATGGCCGCCGATGCGATCGAGCAGGATATCCACCAAGTCGATGCCAGGATCAAACGTCAGGAATTGGAAATCGCCTACCGCCGTTCCGAACGCGACAAGCTGTTGCAGTTGTTGACCAGGATCGAGGAGCAACTCGAGTCGCGTCGCGCCGATCTGGACACCGATCATCAAGCGCATTTGGACACCCACCGACAGTTGATCGCCATGCGTCAAGAACTGGAAGATCTGCAAACCGGCTTGCAGAGCCTGGAAAATATGGAACCGACCAGCAAGGTGATCCAGCATCTGCCCACCCCGATGGCACAAACGGTGTTCGGCCGAGAGGTCCATTTCTGTTTGCGAGGCGATCGACTGTCGTACGTCCCGTGGGAGGAATTCGTTTCGAGGCTGAAAGAAGATGCCCCGAACCAGGCCTGGAAACTGCGGGACGCGGCATCGATCACCGAGACCTTGCCCCCAATGCGAGGGTATCGGATGAAATATACGCTCAGGCACGGTGGGCAAGCTCGGCCCGGATCCGGCAGCAATAGCGGCCATCGTCAGATCGAATTGGACCGTTTCGTCCTGCTGCCGGTCGAAGAAGATTTGGGGGAACCGTTGCACATCGCCATGCAGGATGGTTCGGAGTTCCGCGCGATTTTAAGCGGCTTTGACCCCAACCGGACCACGGTCACCGTGTGGGTATACCCGGACAGCTTTGACGCGTTCCGAGCGATCAAGGCGGATCTTTTTCAACGCGGCTATGCCACCGCCGGCCGTCCCATGCCCGAAGGCCATCCCATCGGCGGATCACCGGACGGTTCGCGCAGCGCCGCCCAGTAGGCACCCGGCCAGGCATTTCTTGGTGGAATTGGCGGGAAGGGGTCGGGAGTCGTTTCCGGATAAGCCGCTTTCCCTGTGGTTCATCGTCGGCCTAAACCGACTCCCGACCCCGTGCGCTGGAGTTCACGATTTATCGTGCCGGTGCGCGTGAGCCAGCCTGCGGCACGATGAATCGTGAACTCCAACG
>REEF01000738.1 GCA_007695205.1 Planctomycetaceae bacterium | reverse complement strand
GACGACCGGGGCGAGTTCCATGTTTGCCCATCCCATCAAATCCGGTGCGGCCGTCGCATCGATCGTAAACCGATATCTGCCGCACTCCGTCTCGAATGCTTTGACAATCCGCTCGCCCTGGCCGGTGGTCGCCGGCACAGGCTCCGGACCTTCAGCGTCGACGACATCAATTTCGCTGAAGAAGGTATTGCCAAAGGCATCGCGCGACTGAGTCCGCGAGATGTCGAACAAGAGGTAACGGAACCGGCCGAGCACGCTCGCGATGGGATCGGTGATGGTCACGCCGTGCTGGCCGCCCCAGTCGCCTTCCTGGGAACGGGTGTCCACGCTGGCGACGTGCTTCCATCCGCACGCTACCGGATCGGTCCCTCGACCAGGCGCCGCGTTGAAGCCGCTGGCGGCGCCGTCCGACGCGTACAGCCGGTAGACCTGCGGTGCGCGGGTATTCGGATGCCACGAGTACGTGCTGACCCGCTTGACAGCGATGACACTGCCCAGATCAAGCCGCAGTCGTCCTCCGTCTGTGCCTGCGCGAAAAAAGAAATTGGCGGAAGGCTGATCCTCCTCGGTGGGAATCCGCCCGTCGTGTAACACACCCAGCGGACCGCTGTTCCGGTCGCGTTGGCCATCCACCAGCGTGAATTCTGCCTTGGTGGCCGCGTCGTTCCTGGCGGGAACCGGCACAGTCTTGAACTGGAAGTCCGTTCCATAAGCGTCGTGGTCGGCGGAGATAACCGCCCCGACAGGAACACCATGGGCGTCGATCTCGGCATTTCGGGATGGCGGCGGTGCAACAAACGTCTCAGCCGCATCAAGCACGCTGCACATGGCCGCTGTCACCCACGAGAAAACCATGCATGTCAGAACGATCTTCCAAGACTCCATCATCTGCGTTCCTTTTCTTTGGTCCCACATTCGACGGTTGTCACTTCGGCCGTGGAAATTCGCTGTCCCGTTTTCGTACAATATGGACTGGAGCGTTGCTTTACAAGGGATGCTCGAAGTTTTGTTCGGCTACCTCGGTTTTATGCATTGAACACACCTTCGGATTTCACAACCAATGATCACGCGACAAACCCAAGTTTTCAAAGGGCTACGCGGCTCCTCAGCCACCGTCTGCGTCCAAAAACGAGCGGATGGCCCAATTGACCTCGTTCGGATTCTCCAAGGGGGCCATGTGTCCGGCGGCTGAGATTTCGACGAATCGAGCCGCCGGGATGGCGGCGGCCATCTGACGCATCTCGTCCACGGTCGAGATCGCATCGTGCCGACCGCAAAGGACCAGTGCCGGTACATTGATGTCGGGCAACATTCCGGTCACATCTGGGCGCTGGGCCATGCCACGCGCGGCCGCGGCGATGCCGTCGGGATCGGTGTTCAAGATCGTATTCCGCGTGGCCCGGATGCGTTCCGGATGATCCAAGTGCGTCGATGGTGCGAACAGTTTGTCGAGCATCGCATCGGCCAGGAACTCCGGACCGTCCACCAGGACACGTTCCGCCGCTTCGCGACGAGCTGCGGCGGCCTGGTCGGTATCGGCCTGAGCTCGTGTGTCGCACAGGATCAGGCGAGCCACTTTGGCTGGATGCCGCCGGAAGAATTGCCACGCGACGTAGCCCCCCATCGATAACCCACAGAACGTGACCGGATCGCGGATTTCCAAGGCATCGAGCAAGCAAGCCAGATCGTCGGCCATCTGCTCCATCGTGACCGTACCGGCCGTCACCGTGCTGGTGCCGAAGCCGCGTAGATCGGGAGCGAGCACTCGATGCGTGGCGGCCAATTCTTCGATCTGGCCAACCCACATCGTGTGGTCCAACGGGAAACCGTGTACCAACAGCAACGTCGGCCCGCTGCCTTGGTCCGTCCCGTTCCATTGCATGTTGGTCACGCGGTCAGTCAGTTGGAAGCGAGGCATTTCCTTTTCCCGTGTACGGATTGAACCAGAGATAATTCAAGTGGCGATACAAGGCGTCCTGCTTCAGCAACTGGGAGTGTTCGCCCTGCTTGTGTAAACGGCCTTCGTAAAACACGAAGACCTGGTCTGCAGACCGCAAGGTATTCAGCCGCGAGGCCAGGATGATGCTCGTCCGACCCGAGGTGGCAGCGGCCATGGCCAGTTCCAATTGGTGCCGCGTATCTTCATCCTGCGGCTCGTGCGGTTCCTGGATGACGATCAACCAGGGATCGGCAGCCAGAGCGCGGGCCAGTCCGATGCGAAAGGCGATCCCGGGGTCCAGCTCACGTCCACCGGGCCCGATCGTGGTGTGGAACCCGTGTGTGGTTTGTTGGATGAAATCCAGCACGCGGCAACTGGCCGCAATCGGCTCGAGATGTTCCAGCATCAGCCCGGGCCGACCAGCGCGAAGATTATCGGCAAACGTTCCTGTCACCAAGTGACCGTCGCGTGGTGCGAAGGCGACGCATCGGCGGATACTGGACAACGAAAACTCGCGCCAGTCCAATCCGTCGACCAGGACGCGGCCCTGATCCGGGTCGCTGTAACGCAGCAGCAAATCAACCAATAACAGCAGGTTCGCCTGACGATCGCCCACCCAAGCAACTCGACCGCCCGCCGGGATTTCCAGGCTGATCGAATCCAACCTCGCATCGCCACGGTGAACCGAGACCTGATCGAAACGGATCGGCCGAGCCGAGGCCTGAAGTTCACGACTCGCAGATTCTAGCGAAACGACCGGCGAGCACTCCAAGAATGCCATTATCTTCTGAGCAGCCATCTCCGCTCGATCCGGTTTCGTCCACACTTGCAGCAGACGGCGAGCCGGGAGATAGCCTCGAGCATACAACAGGGTCAGCAGCATCACCCGAGTCATGCTGGCATCGGAGGACAAGCCTACGACCAACGCCAGCAGACCCACGCCCAACGAGATGATCAGGACCAGGATGGGAATTCGAGTTGCTTCCCACAGGGCCGCTTGCTGCAAGGGCTGGCGGTAGCGACCGGCGATCTCTTCGAACTCGGCCGCAGGCTTCGACTCCGGATGACAGGTGGCAAACAACAACTCGGTATTCGCCCGGTCGTAAAGCGCGACGCTACGGCGTTGGGCCAACTGGTTGCAGGATGCGATGCGCTGGTCGATCCACTCGCGATACAACCGGTAGACGCGGTACGCGAACACGCACAGGATCAGCGTGTACAACGCCAGGAAAAAATCCATCGCCAAACCGACCGCCAGCAGGCATGGCAGCAGCACCAACGTGCGAGGTGCGATTCTCCAGCGGGCCGACAGTTCGCGGCGAAGTTGATCGCAAACATTCGTCAGCAAATCGCCAGCAGAATCGGGCGGTACCTCACAAGCACCACGCGGTCCCAATCGAGCCGAGTGCTGGCCGATCAGGCTTTGCAGCCGAGCCATCACACGCAAGCTGGCCCGTTCCGCTTGGCGGTGCAACGCCCACAGCAACGCGGCTTCGACGATGGCCAGTACCGTCAGCAGGGCGATCAGCAGCAACAAGCTGGTATCGTAGCCGCCCATCCATGCGGTATCCGTCCATCCCTCGACCGCCCAACCGCCCAACAACCTCTCCAACGTTGGCGAGATCGGATCGTCTCGCTTGATCAACAGGTCGCAGATCAGGCCGACGACCAGGATCAGCAGGGTGGTAGACAGCGCCGACATCACGCCCAAGCCGTAGATGATCCACCTGGGCCCAGCCGGACCTGCCAGACGAATAGCGCGCCCCGCAGCATCGCAATTCATGGCGTTTCGCCTTATTCCCGGGGGTAACAACGTCGGTGCCCGTCAGATCCGTCCGTGGTACCAACCCTTTGGATCGCTACCTTACGCCAAATCACGATCCTCGAACAATACTAAAGCCAGCAACATGGCGATCACTGTGTACAAAATACAGTACACCAACGCCACCAACAGGTAGAAGAACGGAACCGGTAATCCCGCCGCAACGGCAGCCTGGATGTCAAAGTGATCCAGGTTTGGAAAAATTGTCGCCACAAACTGACCGAAAAATTGTACCGGCACCAATTGTCCGATCGCTGAATTGACAATCAAGGGCGTCAAATGCCCGATCAGATAGATCCCCAGGCACAAAATGAAATTTGCCAGCAGCGGCAAACGCGTCGAAATCGCGACACTGATCGCCGCCATGACCACCGTCTCCATGAACATCAACGCCAGCCCGGGCATCGTGTAAACCATTTCCAAGTGGCAGAGCTGCCATGTCAGATCCTGAGTCGCGCCCTCGCGCGATTCGTGAATCGGCTTGTACGCCACCACGATCAAAAGCATCAGGCCCAGGAACACGAACAGCACGGCCAGCATCCAGACGATCCCCAAAAATTTGCCCATCACGAACGAACGCCGACCGATGGGTTTCGACAAGACAGTCAAAGCCGTCTTGCCTTCGATCTCGTCTGCGATGGAATTGCTGGCTGCCCAAACCGCCAAGATAATGCCCAAAATGCGGATCAGGACTAAGCCCGCATCTTTCAGCATCTTGATGTCTTCCCCAAACGTGTTGTAGGGAATCCAGATGAAGAACCACAGAGCGAATAAGCCCAACACCAGCAGGATTGCAAATAGGGGCTGAGCCACTTCGGATTTGTAAGCGGCCAGCGCGATGGCCGACATCCGCGGCGCCACCGCGCGTTGCCAAATGTACAGCAGGAATACGATCGCAACCAACACGGCGACGATCGGGACAATCGCTACCTCGGGGTCCGGCGGTGCCGTGACGATCGTCAGATCCAACGTGGCGGTGTCACTGCCCAGATTGCGGACGAACAGCTCGGACACGTCTTCATCGATCAGCGGGTTGACATCGCCCGGGCTTCGGCGCCATGTCGTCTCTTCACCCGCATTGACTTCCAACGATGCTCCCGGCCGGACCTCCAGGAACGGACGCGAGGCGATCGACAGTCGTTGGTCACTTTCAAAGGTCATCGACCGCAATTCCTCGACATTGATCGAGACAGGGATTCGATGAGCCTCAAGTTCACTGAACGGATCGTCCGGATCCTCTAATTGCGAAACCGGAATCTCAAAGGGTGGTAGGCTCGTCGTACCGACGGCAGGCAATCGCGTTAACGATGCCAGCAAACCGACCGGGTCCTGCACGAATATCGCCCCGACGATCCCAAAAGCCCCGACGGATACGGCGGTAAGAAAAATGGGCCAAAGCGCCCCTTCACGAACGGCCAAAGGAATCTCTGCGACGGTCTGCCGCGAAAACAACACCCAGATGGGACGAAGCAGCCAAGACGCTATCGATGATCCACCCACTTCGGCAGAGGACATCTTATCGGAATCGGGGGGGCCGCCAATCAGGGGGACTCGGGACAAAACCAGAGCCAAGCCCCAAAGCACCAGCAAGAGCACCAATCCAAGCAATGTGCCGACACCCAGCAACCAAAGGGGAGTCAGCCAAATGTTCACCCAATTCCCGGTGGTCCCCAACAAAACCAGCGAACTCATCATGTCGATTTACTACCGTAGTTGATTCAATTAAAACTATGAGCTGAAAATCGCTTTTACGGCCACCGCTTCTTAGCAGTTCGCATAAATCCCCACCGCGTAGGGTTTTTTGTGGCTAAAAGCGAATACCAAATCCCTCGAATTCCCCCGAAGCGTCCAGATCGCTTGTTTTCGTGCTGCGAATGTAGTGTTCCATCTTCTGGGCAATGTCCGTCGTCAAGCCACGGAGTTCCTTGATAGGTCCCTCGATAACCACGTGGACTCGACCATCCGGCAGATTGCGAACAAACCCCGAGACTTCATACCGTTGCGCCAAATGGCACACCGAATAGCGAAACCCGACGCCCTGGACATGTCCCGAGTAGAAGATTTCGCGGCGTTGTTCACCGGGCGATTTCACGGCAATGCTCCCTTTGACGCTCCAAGTATAAATGCCCGTGGCCCTGGATACCAGAGCCGACTGCAAGTTCCGTCTTCTCCCGTATATTAGGCATTGATCTTGACCGTTTTCCTCTTGTCATGCCAGGCCGCTTGCAGTAAAAGCCCCGAGTCGAGTTGTGTCGCGTTGATCGATCCGACCGATCTGAACGATTCCCGGGGAAAATGGAGTGTATCTAGGAATGAAAGTATCCCCTCGAATTGGCGTCTTTTGTGTGCTCTGCATCTTTTGGGGCGGTGCCGTGGTCCACGCTGCCCCATGGGAAGGACCAGCGGCCCAATCCAGCAGAGATGGGGGCTCTCAGATAGCCAATCTCAAGGATCAACTGACCTTTGGATTGCGAGCCCGATTGCCCCGTGAGCATGCGTTTATCAGGTTGGTTGTAGAAAAAGTCGAAACGGGCGATTTGCCTTTGGAGCTGGTCCTCAGCACATTCCACTGGGCTCGGCACAAACGCCCCTACCCATTTCCCTATTTCGAGTACGCGTTGAGGCTGCGCGCCGCAAGATACGGGATCTTGTTGTAAAGCAACTCGCAGGAAATAATCTACCGCGTTCGGCGAGGGTCTCCGAAACCGCCGACTGAAGGTCTCCCGCGATATTGGAACCCCTTTGTTCCGACTTTTGCCCAACCGCGTTACGTTGCGGGACCTTGCCGAAAGTCGCCGGTTAGGCCAGAATTCGGGGAGATTACGCTGACCGACCGCGAGGCGACGGGCCCGTTCGTCGGCGAATTCGAACGCATCGCCGATTGGCGGCCGCCATCGTTCCCCTAAATCCTGCCCGATCGGACTCTCACGCATGAGCGCCAACTTCGCTTTAGATGATTACCTGCATCAAGTCCCCTCCGACCGAACTTCTCGGATCGACGACGAACGGATCTCGGAGATCGTCCCCCTTCCGCCGCCATCGCATCTGATTCGCTTCTTCCCCATCCAGGGAACGCCGATCGAAGAATTGATCGAACAAACGCGTCATCGAGTCCAGCAGATCGTGCGTGGCAAGTCGGACCGTCTGCTGGTCGTGATCGGTCCTTGTTCGATCCACGATCCCGCGGCGGCCGAAGAGTATGCCACTCGCTTGGCTGAAATCAGGGCGATGCACCGAGCAGAATTAGAGATTGTGATGCGGGTCTACTTCGAGAAGCCTCGCACGACGGTCGGTTGGAAGGGGCTAATCAACGACCCCTACTTGGATGGTACGTTTCGAATCAACGAGGGGCTGCGGATCGCACGCGATCTGTTGTTGCGGATCCATCGGTTGGGCGTTCCGGCGGGTTCTGAGTTCTTGGATACCATCTCGCCGCAGTACATCGCTGACATGATCAGTTGGGGAGCGATCGGTGCGCGGACCGTCGAGTCGCAGGTTCATCGCGAGCTGGCATCCGGACTGTCGGCGCCCATCGGGTTCAAAAATGGCACCAATGGGGATATCCAGACGGCGATCGATGCGATCGTCGCGGCAGCGCACCGGCACAATTTCCTTTCCGTCCATAAAAACGGGCAGGTCGCAATTGTCCGAACACGTGGAAATACCGATTGCCACCTTATCCTTCGGGGGGGACCCGCACCAAACTACGACGCGCCATGCATCGAAACAGCATCTGCTGCGCTGGCCGCGGCTGGTCTGCCACAGCGGTTGATGGTCGATTGCTCACACGCCAATAGTTGCAAACAGTTCCTTCGCCAGATGGATGTTGCCGAATGTGTAGGGCAACAGATCGCAGGAGGCGACATGCGGATCATCGGCGTGATGCTCGAATCGTACCTGGAATCCGGGCGTCAAGATTTGGTGCCCGGCCAAGCGCTGGTTCACGGCCAGAGCATTACCGACGCCTGTTTGGGGTGGGACGATTCGGCGTTGGTGCTCGATTCGCTCGCCGAACAAGTTCGGCACCGCCGAATCCGGGAGCTGGGACAAGGGTAATTTCAGTGCAAGTTGCTCCAATGCTTTGGCAAGGAGATCGGCAGGTGGCCAGGCCGAGACATCCAGCGAGAAGCGGGAACATCGGGGGGAACTGCTGATTGTCCGTTTTAGCGGAAGATGCCGCACTGCATAGGTTGTACCGATGGTACCGGATTTTCCGCGACTGCTTGCCGCTTGGCACAGGTTGCGTCGGTGGAATGTTCCCCTCCCGTCTTTTCGCTCACGTTTCCACGTACGCCCGGGCGAAGAAGAGAAGAAGTGGGGGCCTACCCGAAACGATATGACCACGAATCCCGCAGGCAGCGGTCGGACCGACCGTCGTGTTTGCGTATCGGAAAGAGCCAACGAATAGGATGGACATCGCCACCGTCATCGGATTGCTGTTGGGCATGATTCTCGTTACCGGGTCGATCTTTATCGGCGGTGGGGGGATGGGGCCTTTCTTGAACGTCCCTTCGATCATGATCACCGTCGGAGGCACGGGATCCGCGCTGCTGATCAACTTCCCGCTGAAGAACCTGCTGGGGGTTTGGGGAGTGGTCAGGAAGTGCTTCAATTCGACGCTCCCCAGTCCCGATGCGATTATCAAGCAATTCTCGGAGATGGCGCAGGTGGCCCGAGGTCAGGGGATGCTGGCTCTGGAAGAACGACTGCCGGAGATACATGACGACTTCATGAAACGTGGCCTGGAACTGCTCTTGGGCGGTTCATCCAAGGAAGTCATCGAGTCGTTGTTGGAGATCGAGGTACAGTGCATCGAACAGCGTCACCAGATGGGAAAGAAGATCTTCGAAGCGATGGCGGCGGCGGCGCCGGCTTTCGGGATGATCGGGACCTTGATCGGTCTCGTGCAGATGCTCCGGACCCTGGATGATCCCAGCCAGATCGGCGTGGGGATGGCGACGGCCCTGTTGACGACGCTCTACGGTGCGCTGATCGCCAACCTGTTCTGCATTCCGTTGGCGGGAAAGCTGGAGAACCGCAGTCAAGAGGAGGTACTGGTTCGGCACTTGATGATCGCCGGGATCACCGGTCTGGTGGAGGGATTGCCTCCCAGAGCGTTGGAGGAACGGCTGTTGGCATTTCTTGCGCCTTCGCTTCGACCGGCCGAGAACGAATCCTTGGCCGCCTGATGCCCCGTGGAGCAGTGAGAACATGCAGAACCGACAGCCCCTTGTGAAGCGTGGCGAATTGCCGGCTTGGTTGACCACCTACAGCGACGTGATCACCTTGCTGATGACGTTCTTCATTTTGCTACTGACGTTTTCCACCACCGAGCCGGAAGCGTTCCAGCGCCTGCAGCGGATCATGTTTGGTACGGGGGCTGCAGACGGGTTGGCGGGCCCGGAATTGAAATCGATCGTCAGAAACTCATGGGTGGTCCGCGTCCGACCACCGTCTAGCAGGCGATCTTTGAGCGGAAGTGAAACTCAGCCGGTATGGACCGATCCCCCGGTGCACTCGTTCAATACTGCCCTAGAAGGCTTGGAAGATCCCGAGCGGTTCGAGTTTGATTCCCGGCACGCCATCGAAGTCGCGCGTGCGTTCATCGTGTCGGAGAGGGCCCGGGTGCTGCCTGAAGGGGAACAGTTATTGCGCACTTTGGCACTGCAGCTTCGCCGTTTTCCTTGCGAAGTAACGTTTCAGGTCACGCATGCCGAGGCGGCAGGAGCCGCCGGCGCCTTGGCGGCCCGCCTGGTGGAATTCGAGGGAGTACGTACCTCGCAAGTCGCTGTCCAAGTGCTCGACGACCCGGCACTCCGGCACAACCGGGTCCGGATCGTCATCGATGGAATTCTTTCAGGAGAACGAGGATCATGAAGCGGATGAAAAGGCCGGTTGTCAGTGGGCCCAACAAGGGCTATTTGGTTTCGTTCGGCGACACGATGACCGCGTTGTTGGCGTTTTTCATCGTATTGAATTCGCTGGCCGAAGACCAGACAGGAGCGAACCTGTATGCCGGGACGGGGTCGTTTGCGGTGGCGATCAGCGGTTTCGGGATGACGAACCGTCAATCGAGCAAACGCGCTTCGGTTGTCGTTCAAAAGCAGGCGACCAGTCCCATATACGGTATTGCTGAGGTGGATGACTCCGAAAACGTTCCAAGCCTCGATCTGGAGAGGAACCGGCAGCGTGTGATCGACCAGGAAAGGGAGCAGTGGGAGCGATTCTTGAACGAGATCGATCACCGGTACGGGGTTCAACCGCTTCCGCGAATCCAATCGCAGGTCGCGTTCGACGTTTTCGATCGCATCCCGGCGCGCCGTCCGCGGTTGTCCGACACGGAGCGCATGGCGTTTTCGGACCTGCTGCCTCTGCTGCGGCACGACAACTACCGGGTCGCCGTCGTGGTGTGGGCTACCACGCCCAACCAATCGGCCTGGGAGCGGGCGATGCATCAAGCGAAAGAGATCCGGACGGAGCTTGTCGAACTTGGCCAACTTCGCCCCGACGAGCAGCAACGGCTGGTCGCGATGGCACGACCTTGGCACGATGCCGATAAAAAGCGTCCCTCCATGTCCTTGCTCGTACTCAAGTTGGAAAGAGGCTGATAAGCACCCGGCCAGGAGATCTTTGTCAATCAAGGTCGCGGTGCACGAGTGAACGTAACGGGGTCGGGAGTCGTTGTCGGCCAACAATTCGCACATAGAAAGCGGCTTATCCGAAAACGAATCCCGTCCCCCTTCCGTCGATGTCACATCGATTCGGAACATCAGGACGATGACTATGGTTGCGACTCATGCCCTCTCTGTTTTCGTGGCTCGCGAGCCGATCATGGATCGGAATCAGCGCGTCTACGCGTACGAATTGCTGTTCCGTTCCAGCCACCGCAACGTGTATGAAGCGGTAGACGGCGACAGGTCGACGCTGGATGTCATTACCAACAGCCTGTTGATCCTCGGACTGGAAGAACTCGCGGGCCGACGCCCGGCGTTCATCAATTTCACGCGAAACCTGTTGGTACGCGAGGTACCGGAACTGCTGGCGCCCGGTTTGGTGACGGTCGAGATTCTGGAGGACGTCGAGCCGGACGAGGAGGTACTGGCTGCCTGTCGCCGCCTGAAAGCTGCGGGCTACGTCTTAGCGCTGGATGATTTCGTGTTCTCCGCCAGCGGCACACCGTTGCTGGATTTCGCCGACATTGTCAAGGTCGATTTCTCGGGTACCACGTTGGAGGAACGCGTCCGCATCGCCCGTGACTTGCGACGTCGAGGAATCAAGGCATTGGCCGAGAAGGTCGAGACCCGCGAGGAATTCGAGCAAGGTGTCGCAGCGGGGTACTCCTTTTTCCAAGGCTATTTTTTCTCCACGCCGGTCATCCTGTCCGGACGCCGGATACCCGACCAGAAGCTGAGCCTGCTGCGGTTGTTGCCCGAGATCCATCAGCCGGATCTGCGCTTCGACGAAATCGAAGCGATCATCAAGCATGACTTGTCGCTGACCTACAAACTGCTGCGACTCGTCAATTCAGCGCATTTCTCGCTGCGGGAGAACATCAGCTCGATCAAACACGCGCTGGTGCTGCTGGGAGCCAAAGAGGTCCGGAACTGGTGCTCGTTGTTGGCCATGCAAGCCCTCGGGGACAATAAGCCGGCAGAGCTTATCCTGCAATCGAATACGCGCGGGTGCATGGCGGAGAGTCTGGCGTCGCTGGTCGGTTGGGAGCGGCAAGCACCGCAGTTGTTCCTGATGGGCATCTTCTCGCTGATCGACGCGATCTTGGACATGCCGATGGCGGAGATCCTGTCGCCGCTGCCTGTGGGCGAACCCGTGAAACGGGCCCTTCTTGGCCATCCATGCCCCTTCAAGACGCTCCTGGACTTGATTGTGGCTTACCAACGCGGCGATTGGACGTTGTTCTCGACGCACGTCCGATCCCTGGATCTGGACGAGCCAGCAGCGTCCCGCGCGCTTGCGGAAGCGTTACGGAGATCGCTATGGATCCCGAGACGGCAGAC
>REEF01000628.1 GCA_007695205.1 Planctomycetaceae bacterium | reverse complement strand
ACGGGTACCACTGTCGCCAGATCGGGTGCCACTGGCGTTAGATCAGGTGCCACTGCCGCCAGGTCGGGCGGCTCGACCGTCAGGTCGCAACCTCAGTTCGAGAATGTAATCATGCCCACCGAAAGCATGGTGCTTTCCGATGGGGCGATCGCCGATCCTTGGGTGGTGGGTGCTGGGTGTACCGATGCCTGCCTGACTCCTTGCACCGTGCTGCCTCCGTTAGGGAACATCGAGTTGTTCGCAGGCGTCCAGGGCTTTACCGGTCCCAGGAACCAGGGCGGAAGCGGCAGTTTTGGGTTCCATCAAGGATTGAATTATGCGATCCCCATTCCCGGTTTCGCCTGCCTAGGAGGTCAGATCGGTTTTCGAGCCACCCAGAGCAGTCTTTCTGGCAGCGAGTTCACGGACAGTTCGCGAAATCAAGGGTTCGTTACCGCTGGATTGTTTCGTCGAGTCGACGTTGGCCTACAGGGTGGGTTGGTCCTGGATTACCTGACGGAACGCTGGGATGACACGATCGACATGACGAATCTGCGTGGCGAGATCAGTTGGGTGGTTGGCGGAACACACGATTTTGGCTTCTGGTTCAGCACCGGGATGAGTAGCGGCACGGAAAGTGAAGAAGAATTCCGCAACGTGGCCACCGATTTGTACGCTTTCTTCTATCGTCTGCAGTTCGGTGGTTGCCGAGACGGAGAGGCGCGGCTGTTCGCTGGCTGGACTGGCCGGAGCGACGGTTTGATCGGCATCGATACCCGATTGCCCTTGGCTCCGGACTGGGCCTTGGAAACAAACTTCGCCTACCTGATCCCTAACGAAGGGGCGGGACAGGGCTTTGACGCGGGACATGCTCAAGAGTCTTGGAACATTGGGATCAGCTTGGTTTGGTACCCCGGGCGTCTGTGGGGTGCGGGCGACTACTACTATCGGCCCTTGTTCCGAGTGGCGGACAACGGGAATTTCATGATCGATTGATGGCGACGGCAGGGCCGGCCCGATCCCATTCCGCGAACAATCGGCAGTCCGATTGAACAAACGAACCCGGTTCGTCTCCGAGCCGGGTTTTCTTTTGCGCTCTACGCCTGTTCTTTCCAAGTCGTCCAACTGAGCCAAGCCAGCCCCAACGAACAGAGAATGAAGGCGATATCCATCAACTTGCTCGCGCCACGAAATGGCGAGAGGGGTGACGGAATCAAATCGATCAAAAAGATGAGAAACAGGATTGCGGAGATGGCAAGTCCTGTCAAACACAATGCTTTCGGCATCGGGAGCATCCTCGGAACTGGCTAAGCAGGGCTGGTTTTCTTCGGTCCACCAAGCTACTAAGTATAGTTTACCCGAAACAATTGTCACCAGTGGCAAAGGAACTGGGAAGGTTCCAGGGTGGATTTACGGATTCTAATGCCTGATTTTTCTGGTTTTTCTCAATTTACTTCGGTTTCGTAACATGATGGACAATTCTTCCGATCGTTGGGAAGTTTTTCGCAGCCAGATGCCGGTTACCCGACGTTTCGCCTACCTGGACCATGCTGCCGTGGCTCCGTTGTCCGAACCGGCTCGATCGGCCATCACACAATGGGTGGCTCAAGCTACCGAACAGGGGGATATTTGCTGGCCGCAATGGGACCAGCGGTGTCAGCAGGTACGCCAATTGGCCGCCTCGATGATTCATGCGGACACGAACGAAATCGCCCTGATTCCTAACACGACGACCGGTATCGGCTTGGTAGCCGAGGGTTTTCCGTGGCGCGACGGGGACAATATGGTGACATTGGCCAATGAGTTCCCCTCCAATCAATATCCGTGGATGAACTTGGCGACTCGCGGTGTCCAGACGCGTCGCGTCCAGGTTCCGGACGGTCAGGTGCATGTCGATCATCTGCTGGCCGCCTGCGACCAACGCACTCGACTCATCTCAGTCAGTTGGGTGGGATACGCGACGGGCTGGCGCATCGACGTTCCTCGCCTGGTCCAGGAGGCTCACCGTCGCGGAATTCTTGTTTTTCTGGATGCGATCCAGGGGCTGGGCGTTTTCCCGATAGACGTACAAGCCTGGTCAGTGGATTTCCTGGCGGCCGATGGGCATAAGTGGATGCTGGGGCCTGAAGGTGCAGGGCTACTGTTTATCCGTGCGGAACATCTTGATCTGTTACGTCCGCTGTTGGTGGGGTGGAACAGCGTCCAGCAATCGCACGATTTCAGCCGTTGCGACCTGGATCTCCGTCCCGCTGCGGCTCGATACGAAGGCGGTTCGGCTAACATGGCGGGCATCGCCGCCTTGGGGGCCAGCTTGCAATTGCTGGCTTCGGCGGGGCTGACCTCGGACGCTTCGCCGCTGGCCGATCGAGTCGTGCAGTTGACGGATCTGGCGATCGAACGCCTGCGATCGATCGGCGCCTTGATCCGCAGCCCGCGAGTCCGCGGCCATGATTCGGGCATCCTGGCGTTCGAGTTGCCTGGCAAGTCACCGTCGGCGCTCCGCCGTCACTGCATGGAACATGGTGTGGTGCTGAGCGTCCGGCATGGCTGGCTACGAATCAGTCCCCACGCCTACAATAATGAACAGGACATCGACCGGTTGGTCACCCATCTGCAGAACGCTTAACCCCAACGTTGCATAAAGCTCCCTCGTAGGACGGATTGCCAATCCGTCCCACAACCAGGTAGGGCGGATTGCCAATCCGTCCTACTCTCTATGCAACGACGGGGTTAATGATCGTCCTGCGGTTCTGCCCAGACCTGGACCAGTTGGATCAGGACCTCGGCGGCTTGCATCATCTCTTCCAGGCAGACCCATTCCAACGGCGAATGCGGATTGTGTTGGCCGGTCGATAGGTTCGGAGTCGGCACTCCCTGTTCGGTGAATAATGCGCCGTCCGTGCCGCCGCGAACCACGGTTTCTGCGACGGGATAACCCAAACGTTCCATGGCGAGTTTGGCGAATTGGACGGCCCGTGGTTCACGGCGCAGTCCGTCGCCCAGATTCCGATATTGTCGGGCCACACGGACGTCGATCTGCGTGCCGGGGATGGTTTCGATGGTGCGTGCTGCGTACTCCCGCAACAAATCGGCTTGTCGCTTGAGTTGGTTGGTATCGAAATCGCGGAGCAGGATTTTCAGGACCGCCGACGCCACGGAGCCTTCGATCTGATACGGATGCACGAAGCCCTCGCGGCCCTGGGTAACTTCCGGGGCCAAATGGTCTCGCGGCAATTGATCCAAGAAGTGACCGGCGGCTCGCATCGCATTGATCATTCTGCCTTTGGCGATCGAGGGGTGGATGTTCGCTCCTTGAAAAGTCACGATGGCCAGATCGGCAGAAAACGTCTCCACATCGATCTTCCCCGCTCCTTCGCCATCGAGCGTGTAGCAGACATCGGCCGCCAGTTTGTCGAAGTCGACGCGACTGGCGCCACGGCCGATTTCCTCGTCGCAGGTCAGCAATAGGCGAATGGGGCCGTGCATCAGGTTCGGTTGCTCCATCAGCAGGGCGGCCGTCTCGACAATCACCGCGACTCCCGCTTTATCGTCGCCGCCCAGCAACGTCGTCCCGTCGCTGGTGATCAATGTCCGACCGTGCAGATCCTCCAGTGCCGGGTTTTCCGCGACGCGGATGATTTGGCGAAGGTCGCCGGGCAGGATCAAGTCGCCGCCGCCGTAGTTGCGGATGACCTGCGGTCGAACGTTGGTGCCGCTGGTCTCCGGCGATGTATCCAGGTGGGCATTCAGCGCGACGACCGGCACCGTGTGGGAACAGGTGGCGGGGATGGTGGCCCAGACCAGTCCGTGGTGATCTTGATGAGCGTCCTCCAGCCCGATGGCTGATAGCTCCTGGACCAACATCTTCCCCAATTCCCATTGGCCGGGGGAACTGGGATAGCGATCGGTGGAATCATTGGCGATCGTATCGATTTGGACGTAGCGGAGAAAACGCTGTAATAGTCTTGACGGATTCATAGAGTGTTCCCAGAAAGAACGGAAGATGGTCGGTTGACGGCCTTCTGCACCCCAACATTGCATCAAGCTCCTACGTAGGACGGATTGCCAATCCGTCCCACATGTTATGCCACGTTGGAGTGCACACTGCACGCCATCATGCAGCAACCGGAGGCTTTTGCAAGGAGGCACGGGACGGTGGCCAGCGGCGAAGAACGGATGCCGCCTTTCCCTGTGGCTGACTACCGGTTAAGCTTCGCTCAGCGTCTTCGATCATCATGGGCATCAGCACGGGGGTTCATCGTGGCGAGTTCTTCGGTCAAGTTTCTGGCGTTCGACGCGGAGAGCGTCGCGGATGGCGATCTGGTCGCCAAGGTGCATTATCCGGGGCAAGCGTTTTCAGGCGACGAGGCGATCAGTCGGTATCGAGCCGAGTTGACCGAGAAGACCGGATCGGACTTTATCCCGTACACGTTCCAGATTCCCGTTTCGGTGGTGGTGGCCAAGATCGACGCCAGCTACGCTCTGGTCGATCTGGTCGCCCTGGATGATCCCGAGTTCCGACCGCATGTGATTACGGAGCACTTCTGGCGTGGTTGGGAGGGTTATCGCCGTCCGACCCTGGTGACGTTCAACGGTCGGACCTTCGACATGCCATTGCTGGAACTGGCCGCGTTCCGATACGGGATCAGTCTGCCCGGCTGGTTCAATATCGCGGACAAGAATTGGGAACAGCATCGCAGCCGCTACAACCTGAACGCTCACCTGGATCTACACGACGTCTTGACCAATTTCGGCGCCTCCCGGTTCAACGGAGGTCTGAACCTGGCGGCGAACCTGCTGGGCAAACCCGGCAAGATGGATGTCCAAGGCTACATGGTGCAGGACCTGTACCACGAGGGCAAGTTTGCAGAGATCAATGATTACTGCCGCTGTGACGTGCTGGACACGTATTTCGTCTTTCTCCGGACCTCGGTCCTGCTGGGCCGCATCTCGTTGGAACGCGAGCAGCAGTTGGTCGAACAGACCAAGGATTGGTTGACCGAGCGCGCGTCCGATATGGCCGTCTTCCGTCACTATTTGGACAATTGGGGAGATTGGCAGAACCCTCGGGCGAAGACTGGTGCGGACGCAGCTTCCACGGATCAAGCCGCAGATGCCGGATAACGTCGACATGGACAAGCCGCAGTTTTACGAAGATCTCGCAAGTGAATTGGCTCCGTTGTTGTCGGGCGAACGGCATTGGATGGCCAATGCGGCCAACACGGCCGCGCTGCTCTTCTTGCGTTTGCAACGCACAAACTGGGTCGGGTTCTATTTTCTGGATGGCGACGAATTGATCTTGGGGCCATTCCAGGGCGAACCTGCTTGCACTCGCATCGCGATCGACCGTGGCGTTTGCGGAGCGGCCGTTCGTCAACAGCGGACACTGGTGGTTCCGGACGTCCATCGGTTTGCTGGCCATATCGCCTGCGATGCAGCATCGAATTCCGAGGTGGTTGTGCCGATCCGACATCAGGATCGTCTGCTGGGAGTGCTGGACATCGACAGCCCCGACCTTCATCGATTTGATGCGGCGGACGGTACTGGTTTGGAACGGATCGTCGCCGTGTACTGCAACGCCACTGATTTTGATATGTCAGCGTTGCCCGGCGGGCCGTGCTAGCAGTGAAGAACTGCGAAAACTCGGGCGGGCTACTGCAAAATCGCTCTAGGGGTCGCTCGCGCAGGTTGCTAGAATCCTCGCCAACGCTGCCGTCATCGCTTCAGGGTCGCCGTTGTCAACGGGAAACGTTTGCTGCATCGAAACGCGGAAAGGCAAATCCATGAATTCTGTCCGTTCGATTTTGAGTCGGGGAATGCTGATCTTCCTATTGATGATCCCCGCATCCATTTTCGCTCAGACCGCTGGCCAGGCACTTTCGATTCCCTACGAGTTGAACCCGTTCGCGGCCGCAACCGTTTTTGCTCAGACCCCAGGCCAGGCCCCCTTCCCGCCCTTATCCGCCGAGCACCAGAAGTTTTTGGATGACGTGCTGCGGTTGTGGGAGCAACGCAGCCAGTCGATCCAACGCTACCGCTGTACCTTCAAACGCTGGGAATACGACCCGGTTTTTGGGCCGCGAGATACCTTTAAAACTTACAGCGAAGGCGTGATCCGATACGCAACGCCCGACAAGGGAATGTTCAAGGTCGAAAAGATGATGGAATATGTCGCTCCGGCCGAACCGGGTGGCAGGCCTCAGTATCAGCAGCGTGACGGCGACCATCACGAGCACTGGATCTGTGACGGCCAATCGGTCTTCTCCCACGATCCGGTCAACAAGCAGCAGATCCAGATGATCCTGCCCCCCGAGATGCGAGGCACAGCGATCGCCGACGGACCGCTGCCTTTCTTGTTCGGGGCCGAAGCGGAAAAGATCAAGCAACGTTACTGGATCCGCCCGCTGCCCATGCCGCCGGACGTCAAAGGAGAATACTGGTTGGAGGCTTACCCGAAACGGCGTGAGGACGCGGCCAGTTACAAAAAAGTGCACGTCATCATCGATCACGCGGACTTCCTGCCCAAAGGGCTCGTCATCTTCGACCGTAACTTTGATCCCGTCCGAAATCCGGCCAGGTCCACCTTTACGTTCGAACAACGCGAAACCAACTGGAGCATCGCCCTGCAACAACTGAAGTTCTGGGAACGTGAATTCTACGAACCCAAGGTCCCGGCCGGCTGGAAACGAGTTGTCGAGAATTACGATTCGCCGACTGGCCCCGAACGATCCGCGCCCGCGTCGCCCGGCGGAGGTCAGCGTCCCAACAGTCAGGCGACTCGCCCCGCTGCCGGACCTCCGACTCGTTGATCGTCTGGCGATCAATTCCGAGCCGGTTGGCTGATTTTTTTGCGGGGCGTTTCGCGCGACAGCCGCAGCAGCGATTCGTAGGCTTCGTGTTTGGACAGCCCCTCGGCCATGACGTGCCGCAGGTAAGCGAATAACTCGGCCTCATGATCCAGGCGGTGGGCTTCGATCAGGCACGTCCAGCGGCAGGGATGAGTTTGGATGAACCATTGGCCCAGCAGTTCCGGTTCTTCAGGTAACGCCGCAGCCAGAAAACGCTGAGTCGTCTCGATCAATCGTCGATACGCGTCCTCTTCCTCCAATCCCCATTCCCGCAGAAGCCCCTCCAGGTATACCTGCACCTGGCCATCGTCTTCCAGCATCTTCACCTTGGCGACCACTTGAGCCAAATCGGGTTCCTCGCAGCGAAATCGTGCTGCGACTCGACCGGCGTTGTACCAGCCATCTAACATCCGAGACAGCTCGGTCGTATCCGCCTTCAAACGCTCCCAACGTTCGTACAACTCCCTGACTTTTTCCGGATAAAACGCCTCGCACGCCCCGCCATCTTCGACCCAAAGATCGTCCAATCCCACATGCAAGACCCGACAGATCTTTTGCAACGGTTTCTTCGTGCGGCCGTCGGGGGCGAGCACGCCGTTTTCCAGCCAGCGGCTGAGCGTCGAGTAGCTGACACCCGCGCGAGCGGCCACTTGCTTTCGGGACATGGGCGAGTGTTCGATCAGACGTGTCAGGTTGGTGATAAATAAGTCCTTGGCAGTCATCGCGGCTCCCAACATGCGCAGTTGTCGACTATAAGGTAACTTGGCACGCAAATAGATGCAACGCGGCTTTTCCAGCTTTCGCCATTTCGAGTTGCATGACGCCCGGTGCCTCGATGCGATTCAGGGGGGTGGTCCAAATGCATTCGCACCCTGTATAATGAAATGGCGTGGGGCATTCGGAAACCCGGTGCCCGTGGCGATTCGATGAACCTGTCGTCAGTAAAACGGGGGGCCTTGTCCGATGAACGGCCCAAACCAAGGCAATCTTGCTCTGTCGGCTTTGCGGTGGCTACCGTTAAAGTCCAGTGGCACACGTGGATTTTGGGTTCTTGTTGTCTTCTTCGCGGTGGTCGGTATGGCAGCTTGGTTCGCAACACAGGAAGCAGGGAATTCCGATCGCTCCGAATCCGCCAGCGCGGCGATGTCCAGGGGGTTGGACCGGCCAGAGGACGGCGATCGGTTCCACAAAGCGCGGCGTGACATGATCGAGCGTCACTTGCGAAACCGCGACATCACCGATGCTCGGGTGCTGGAGGTCATGCAGCGCGTCCCGCGGCACCTATTTGTCCCCGACAACATGCGTGATTCGGCCTACGAGGATCGACCGTTGCCCATCGGCCGTGGGCAAACGATCTCGCAGCCATACATCGTCGCGCTGATGACGCAACTGGCCCAGCCACGCCCGGATTCGCGAGCCCTGGATGTAGGAACCGGTTCCGGATACCAGGCGGCCGTGCTGGGCGAACTGTGTCGCGAAGTCTATAGTATCGAGATTGTGGAAGAATTGGCGCAGCAGGCATCCGAGCGATTGGCGAGATTAGGCTATGAAAATATTCATGTGCGATCCGGAGATGGCTACCAAGGATGGAAAGGACATGCGCCGTTCGACGTGATTATCGTGGCTGCGGCTCCGGCCCATGTTCCGAAACCGTTGATCGAACAACTGGCTCCAGGCGGACGAATGATCATTCCGGTGGGGCGGTTTCAGCAAGATTTGATGATTATCGAAAAGTCCGAAGACGGCACGATCAAGCAGTGGTCCGAGATCCCGGTTGCCTTTGTCCCCATGACCGGCGAAGCCCAGCAAGACAAGTAAGAAACAGATGCTCTCAAGTCGTTTTGACCGATGATCTGTTCAGGACGATCGTTTTTCCCATGTAAGTACGAAAGGATGCCAGCCATGCGATCCATGGTAATTCCGAGCTGTACGTTACTGATGACGTGTTTTTTCGCATCGATGGTCGCCGCGAACGACGATACTGTCGTTCGCAGCATGTTTGGACCGCGTGTCATCGGTGGGCCGGTTCAGCCGCAGCCGAGGACTCGCTTCGAACGAGGGGTGCAACGCGGGCCGACAGGTGAAATCCTGGGCTTGCAGCGGAACATCCGTCCGCGAGACCCATGGGGCGAAGGCATCGACGTTTCGGCTCTGCCGCCCGTTCGACAACGTGACCAGTTGTTCGGTTACGATCGGCAGACGATCCGTTCGGCGGTCCCCGACGTCTGGCCGACCATGCCGACGCCCGCCCGTCCGCCGGCGGTCACTCCAGCCGAGCCACGCCCGACCGACCCGCCCGAAGTCGTACCTTTCCGTCCGTTCCAACCACCCCCGGCCGTGCAACCACAACGGCCCGCCGATACGTGGTTCCGAGCACCGCGACGCTAGATTTAGGGAAAACGTTGATTCGTGGTAGAGGCTCCAGAAGAGCGGCGAGTTCAGCGGTAGGTTTCCAGCACCCCGGGCATTTCGTCGTAGCAGTACATCCGGTTGTATTCCAACAGACCGGATAATGCCCGCGAATGCACGCGGAACCCCCGCTCCTCTATAATCGCGATCGGATTCAATCCGCCAATGACCACCGATCCGATTCGTCCTTGGCTGACCGGTAGCCCTAGCACCTGCCGTCCGGGAGTGCCCACTTCCAAGAAGCCTCCCAAGCCGACCTCGGACAATCGTTCGCTCAGACTCTGAACCAGTTCGACGCTATCTTCCGGCAACTCGCGGAAACTCGCTCCGATCAATCCGTTACCGGTGGTGATCGCCCCCTGATAGTCCGTCATCCCGCTACGAATGAACACCTCCAACGGATCGATGCTCGTCCCATCATAGTGAATCATCTCCACGAAACGCGTCGCTCGTCCTTGCCGCAATTCCAGTAGCCCGCCGAACCGCGAGGCCGTGGGGACTCCGTGCTTCAACAACACGCCGTTCAGGGTGATCGAACAGACCGTACAGAACCCGACCTTTCCCGGCGGCACCGTCAGGTCGCCGATCGTTTCCCCCGGCCCGAACACCGCGCAACGATTGCCCATCGCATAGCCCTGCGCAAAGACCTCGCACACCTGTTCCGCGCATTGGGCCAAGTGCTGCGGATCGACGATGGACGTGTTCACAACGACTCGCCCCGTTCGAGTCGCCAGGTCGAAATTCATCTTGTAGGTCATCTGATCGATTCTCGCCGACAGATAACCGACTCGCTGTACCACCTCGGTCACGTGCAGTTCTGCGATCCCCTTGTCGGTAATCGAAGTACCTCGCCGCCCGTGGCGGTCCGTCAGCCCCTCGTGATCCATCTGCTGCAAGTACAATCGGACCGTCCGTTCGTTCAACGGATTGCCGACCAGACTCAATCGGCGCGCGATCTCGGCCGAATTAATCGGCGCAGCCGATCGGCTCAACACCTGCAGAATTTCGGTGCGATGACGTTCTGTCTTGTCCAAAGCAACCCTCCCTCGCCGTATCAAAAAGCACTCAGATGAGCGATTATAAGGCAATCGAAGTGAACCGATAACCCTCAGCGACCAACGTAGATGGGTGGCACCTTTTGATAGGTGCCACCCATCTACCTCTAGCAGTGTCCAACGATAGGTGCCTCCCATCTACCTTTAGAGCGATAGGTGCCACCCATCTATTTCCAGAACCTTTTGCCGATAAAGATAGGTGGATAACTTCTTTTACAAGGCGACAAAGTTAGATGGGTGGCACCTATTGGATAACAATAGGTGCCACCCACCTATTTTCAGATCCTTTTACCGACAAAGATAGGTGGATAGCTTCTTTTGCAAGGCGACAAAAATAGATGGGTGGCACCTTTTGCACTATCCAGGCGATTGGCGGTGGCGGCGTTTCGCTCGATGAACAGACGCCGCAGATCGTGTGCAACACCGGAACGCCGAACACAAAGCCTGATCCCAGCATGGCCCCCAAGATGTAGTACTGGTTAGCTGCAACCGGACATCTATAATGCCGTAGATCCAATCGTTTTCTGGTCCTGCTTTCTGTGGGCATCGAGGGGGCTCTGTGATGGAAGTGAGACGCCACGATATCGTGATCGTGGGAGGCGGCGGAGCTGGGTTGCGTGCGGCGATTGCGGCGGGCGAGCAGTATCCCGATCTTTCTATCGGTCTGGTGTCGAAGCTGTACCCGATGCGTTCGCACACGGTCGCGGCCGAAGGCGGCGCGGCGGGCGTGATCAAGCCCAACGACAGCATCGAGCAGCACATTTCAGACGTCATCTCCGGCTCGGACTGGCTCGCGGATCAAGATGTGGTCGAGATCTTTGTCCATCAAGCGCCTCGTGAGTTGGTGCAGTTGGAGCATTGGGGATGCCCGTGGAGTCGCACGCCGGACGGATTGGTGGCAGTGCGGCCGTTTGGCGGTATGAAGATCGAGCGAACGTGGTATGCGGCAGACAAGACGGGATTCTACCTGCTTCACACGCTGTTCCAGACGGCCTTGAAGTACGCGAACTTGGTGCGGTACGACGAGCATTTTGCGGTTCAATTGCTGGTGCATGAGGGGCGTTGCCAGGGCGTGGCGGCGTTGGATTTCCGCAGTGGCGAGATATTTCCGGTGGTGGCACCGGCCGTGATCCTGTGCACCGGGGGTGCGGGCCGCATCTATGCCTTTACGACCAACGCGGCGGCGAAGACGGGCGATGGGATGGCGCTGGCGTACCGTGCGGGGGTGCCGTTGAAGGATATGGAGTTCGTGCAGTACCACCCGACCGGGCTGCCGGACAGCGGCATTTTGATCACCGAGGCGGCGCGCGGCGAGGGCGGCATCCTGGTGAACAAGGACGGTTACCGTTATCTGCAGGACTATGACTTGGGCAAGCCGGTGGACGTGAACGATCCGGAACACCCGCGGAAGAGCACCATGGAATTGGGCCCTCGCGACCGCCTCTCGCAGGCGTTTATCAAGGAGCAGGCGCGGGGCGGCACGATCCCCGGCCAGTACGGCGACTATGT
>REEF01000229.1 GCA_007695205.1 Planctomycetaceae bacterium | reverse complement strand
ACGATGTTTCCCGCCGCGTCGTACCAAGTGTTGTCGACCAGCGCGTTACCGACGTCGCCGGTCGCGGGATCGACGGCGTAGCGGATGGTTTGGTAGACGCGGCCGCGGTCGTCGTACAGGGTGTCGCTACGGGCGATCAGGTTGCCTTGGGCCGTGGTGTCGTAACGCTCCGTCTGGATGACGCGGTTCAGGTTGTCGTAGGTGAGTTGCTCGTAGAAGTCGATCTCGCCGTCGGTGGCCGTGCGGCGGTTGCGCCAGTCGTAGACGAACGCGGTGACGCGCGTCTCGCTGTCGCTGACGTGTTGGGTTTGCTCGGTCAGGTTGCCATCGCCGCCGGCTTGGCCGTTGTCGTACTGGTAGGACGTGACCAGGACCATGTTGTTGTTCGGGTCCGCTCCGCCGCCGGTGGGGTCGGTTTCGGTCGCGCCGCTGTCGTCGGTGCCGACGTAGGTGGCGATGACGTGGCCATGCACGTCGAAGACCTGGAAGGTGATCGTGCCGCCCGGCGAGACGCTGCGGTTGCGCTGTTTGGTCGAATCGTACCCGAAGTCGGTCTGGTCGTAGTGGGTGCCCGCTGTCCCCTCGCCGCTGGCCGGGATGGTGTGGTAGACGCGCGTCGAACTCAGCCGGCAGCAGTCGGTGTATTGGTACGTGGTCCAGCGTACGTAAGACGACTGAGGAAAACTGTCCGTCGGCTGCAGCTTGCCCGCCGTGCCCGCCCGCACCGCCCGGATCTGCTCCAAGACGTTGCCGTTGTGGTCGGATCGGGTGATCGAGACGGGACCCGCCAGCGTGAAGGTGTAGTTCGGTGCGCTGCCCGTGGCGTAGCCCTGCGCGGTCCAGACTTCGTGGGCCGCGTCGTGGTAGACGGTCCAACGGGCGGTACGCACGGGGGTGGCGACGCCGTTGATGTCGATGGTGTGCCAGGGGACGAGTTCTTGGATCAAGCGGCCGTGGGCGTCGTGTTGATCGTCGGTGATCAGGCGCAAACCGCCCCCGGCGGGGGTGGTCCAACCGGCGGGCGCGTCGCCGACTTGGCTGGTGTCCACATATTGGATACTTGTTAAACTCCATGTCAAGACGCACCCCTTTTTCCAAGTGAAGAGGCGATTTCTTTTCCATTCATCGGCTTTAGGAATGCGAGCCATCATGACAACACCTATGCTTATTGGCGGTGTCTCGACAGCCTCTGCAAAATCCGCTCGCGTGCGGCTTCATCTTCGACGTATGCGTCCAGGAAAGCCTTCAGCTCCTCGTCATTGTACGGTGGGCAGGCGTAGACGAACGCAATGTACCTCTCTGCGCTCGGCAGGAACCCCTTCTGTAGGGTTCGGGCCCGGCTTAGCTCCAACCATTTCTGTTCATACAAGCGGTGCTCATCCAGCGCCTCGATGTACGCCTGGCGCATCTTCGCGTCCTCGATGGACTCTGGAGGTACCCTCATCCCTGGTACTCCCGCTGTCAATCCCGGCGGGAAAGGTGGGATCTGCGGTGGCTGTCCCGGCTTTATATGTTTGAAGTCTTTGGTCACGTCCTGGGACCATTTGAAGAAGTCGTCGTCCCATTTTGGGTCCACCGTGGCGTTAATGCGACGATACAAGCGGAACCAGTGCCGCATCTGTTCTTCGCGCCGCTCGCTCCACTCTTCCGGCGTGAAGTGTTCGCGCACCATCTTACTCGAAGGAATGCGCATTTGTTCGACGAGCTGGGCGTTCAGGCGCACAGGCAATTCCGCCGCGCGTTGCAGCCCGCGTGCGGCATAGTGTTGTTTCCTAGGGACGGCATGCTCGGGGGGAATGCCTCGAACGATTTCTAGCATGAGCTGCGCATGAAGTGTCGGATCGAGTTCGCTCCACTTCACATGCAGGGCATCAGCCAACTCCGTCAGCCGGGGAAATTCTTCCAAGGCCTGGCTCATTCTCCGTAGCTGGGTCTTGTCACGACGGAACTCCGTTTCGAGTTCGCGTTTCTCCATGTCCTCCTGGAGACGCTCGTGTTGCGAACGCGCATTCTGGTTATCCTGCGATGGCGACATTTGTTTGCCTGGTATGTCTTCGTCTCCGATCAGGGTCACTGGGCAAAGCAGCAATACCGCTGCCTGCACCGTGCGGAGTACCTGTTTCAACATCGTCGATCTCCTTTCCCTAAAAGCCCTCGTCGGTCAGCTTCGAGCCTTGGCTCGTTGGGTGCCGCAACAACGACAGACAGGCATAGAAGGCACCGGCCGACGTTCGCTCGAAAGATCCGGTTGACTCGTGAATGCGTCCCCAACCGTGATTTTACGGCAATGGGCCTACTGGAGGCAAGCATTCTTTGGGAAAGATCCGAAAATCCGCCGGGAGCGATGCGAGACGCCGAGTCCAGGATCGCTGTTTTCAGGAGACACTTCCCAGCCGATTCACGACAGCAGCGGCCCTGACTCCCGGAACAACATCGCCGAGCCATCAGACCCTCAGACGTTCTCCAAGATCACCAGAGTCTCTATTTGCTTGAAAGGAAGCTTCAATTCATCCACCGCCTGCGTCACACCGGCCCTGTTCCCGTAATCATGGACCGCAATCGCCCCGCCCGGTTTAACCACGCGGCGAGCAATGCGAAGATCGCGCACGACAGCCTCATAGCGATGATCACCATCAATGAACACCACATCCAGTGAATCGTCACCAAACCGGGACTCCACGTCCTCAATGGGCTCGGCAATCATCTCTACCTTCTCGCGCAAGCCGAACCGATCACGATTCCGCAACATGTCGCCAAGAGAAGCACGCGCCTGGCGATCCCTGGGCAAGGAACGGCAGTCATGCGGATCGACGCTGATCACGCACTCCGCGAACTTCGCCATACAACAGGCGGACCGTCCCCGATAGGCGCCGATCTCCAACACCCGCTTGCCTCTCACAAGGCTCTGCAATGCCTCACCCTGACGAGCAGACAGCCAACCGTCGACAGCCAGCCACCTGCGGTGCCCCGCAGTCAGACTCACGTAATCCATCAAGGAATGCACAAGCCGGTGCTGCAATCTGGGGATGGTCGAATCGTTCGCGTCCGCATACTTCAGCGCA
This sequence comes from Planctomycetaceae bacterium, assembly GCA_007695205.1. GTDB lineage: Bacteria > Planctomycetota > Planctomycetia > Pirellulales > Pirellulaceae > SKKK01. Next base: position 8,751 of record REEF01000229.1, on the reverse strand, counting down.
GCGTCATACGAATCCTTTCTGGTAACCCTCATATTGTTCGAAAAGTGTTCGATTTCCTCCGGCGTGCCCAGACTTCTCAGGATTCGAATGCGATTCGCAAAGATCTGCCACCAGTGCGGATCGTACTGCACGAAACCCTTGCTAAACCGGTGAGCGATACGGGCCTCGGGGCAATGGACAACCGTATGACCGAGACAAAACAAACGCAGGGACAGACTCGTGTCACTACCCCAACTGATTAGCCCGCGGTCCCAGCCGCCAACGGCATCATAGACATCACGCCTGATCGCGAAGCTTTCGCCGGGAATCGCGTACGTCCGATAGACGTTCTCGGACAGTACGGGAAGATCTTCGCGGTTTTTCCATAAACAGTGCCAGCTATCATTCAGATCGACGTACATCCCGGCCGACCGCTTTCTGTTAGCCGTCCAGGTTTCCGTATTCAAGCCATCGACTGCCGGGCAGGCGACACTGTACCGGAGGGCCAACTGTGCGAGCTTATCGAGCGCGCCCGGCGCGGGTTTCGTGTGCGCGTCGAGGAAGATCATGATCTCGCCGCGAGCGGCATCCGCCCCAAGTGCCTTCCCGCAGCTTGTACCGTAGGGTTTCGGGTGGCTGTTGACAACGATCTGGGGATAGTGCGTTTTGGTCTTTGCCACGGAACCGTCCGTCGATCCGTCATCAGCGACGATCAATTCCGCATCGGCGATCTCGTCTTGCAGCGCGATGACGGATTGGACCGTCTTGAACAGATTTTCACCTTCGTTGTAGGTCGGGATGATGACGCTGAGTTTTATAAGTCACCCTGAAAAGATTTATTCGCCAGCTTGGCGGAAGTGGAACTGAAACTGCCCGCCTCGAGCACCAGTTCCAACCGCACCCAATCCCCGCAAGCCGCGTTCCGCTCGGAATGAGCGCAACTGGCGTTCGGCGCCCGCCCCCGATGATACGGCGATTCGGCATGGTCCAGAATCGTTGATTCGTCGGGCTTGCCCGTCGTGTCGTTCACTGCTGCTTCCCCTGGCCGTCGCCATGCCCGGTTTCAAATACGTCGGGGACGATGTTGTTCTTCAGGTCTGGCTCCTCGCGGGTGGTGCAGACGCCGACCTGAGTAGCGATGACGCGGCGATGCACGTCGAAGACCTGGAAAGCGATCGTGCCGCCGGGTAAGGTGGCGAGACAGAAGGAGCCAGACCCGCGCGTGCGTCTCCGTCTTCTCCGTTGCCTTCTGTTCAGATCAGCGTTTATGTGGTTCTCCCGCCGTTCTGTTGGCCGCCGCTTTTTCCCACGCCTGAAGAGAAATGGAAGAGAACGACCTCCCGACGTTTCTACTTCCCGCATTACATCCCGCGCGTCCTGCCATCGGCAAGCACTTTTTCCGAGATCTTTCTAAGGGTGTCCCAAACGGCCCGAATTGCTTGGATTGGCCTTGCGGTTGCCCATCGGCAGGTGCGTCTTTTTCGGATTGCCCCAATATGACCCGGCTGGATGCCGGTCACATTTTCACAGAAAGACAGAGATCCTTGGTTCCAGGGTCTGTACCACTCCCTTCTGCGGTGGCATGCACCGCCAAGCCGAATCAGCGCAAAAGCCGGATCTTTGATCCATGTTATGCCACTCCTTGAGGTGTCCGTTGTTTGGTGGCGAGTTGGTCAAGAAGCCGTTTGAGGGCCGGGGCCGCGTCGGCTATAATCGGGGATGGCACAGCAGGATTTGGGTTACCTTTTCAGTTTTGCGGGAATATTTTCAGTTTTTCGGGAATATCCTGGACGTCGCAAGGATCGTACGGATACGAGGCGCGTGATTTTCCCGCATTTTGGCACCGGCGAACGTTGTGCCCCGTTTGGTATCTAAAATCGTTGTGACCTGTTCATTTCTCGTCCGTGGGAGTTCAGAATTCCTATCATTCTCCTATCATTCATTTTTTGTTGCATGAGGTCAGTTGATGATCAATCGCCCCGAATTGGCCGTGGTCGTTTGCGCGAGCCTGTTCGCGCTTTGCCTTGCGGGTTGCAGTCCCGGTGTCCGCGAAGATCGCTCGATCAACTACTCGACGGAAGGTGGCTCTGTGGCTTTCCAGCACGGAGACGATGGAGTCTTTGTGGCTTCGGCGGATGGCCAGTCGCTGGAAAGAGTTTTCGACTCGACGGGAGTCCTGGCTACCAGTTCGCCGCTGTGGTCTCCCATCGATCAACGCTTGATCTTCACTACCGTCGAGCCGCTGCGCGATGCAAATCAGGCTGGGACAGACCCCGGTTTGGCGTCAGCCGACTGGGAAGCGTTCCCCGATGGCCGACCATTCTACGCGGGACAGATGGAGTACACCTGCTGGCTCAGCCAAGCACCGAGCCAGGACGCAACCACGCAAGACGAAACCAGCCAAGAAGCCACTCAAGCTGAGCCCAAGCCGCTATTCACAGCCCGGTGCAACCACAGCGGTTATGTGGCGGCGAATCTCGCTGTCCGCTGGCACCCCTCGGGCCAACAAATCGTATTTGTCGACCAAGTGGATGAGGTGCACATGGGCCTGTTCGTTTTCGATCTTCAATCGTCGACCCGCAAGCAGGTGATGGAAAGAGTGGCGCAGACGATCGTGTTCGCCTGGAGCCCCCGCGGCAATTACCTGTCGGCCCGCTTGCATGGCGTAGCGGATGGCACTCAACAGGACGGAATCTGGTTGCTCGCCGGACAACAACTCACTGCGCCCGAGACAGCCTGGTGGCATATACCGGGATCCGACCAGTACGACACTGGCGGATGGATAGAACCATTGGAATCGCTGCGACGCTCGCAACCGGTCTGGAACCAGGACGAATCGAAGCTGGCCTACCCATTGTCCAGCCGTGTCGCGTCTGGACAGGAGCTCGAGCACAATATCGCCATCGCCCAGCCAGCAACTCGCGAGGTCGGGCTGTTGCTGACCACAAGCGAACCTCTCCGCGATCTGCGATGGCATCCCGACGGAAAGCGACTGGGGTTTATTGAGGGAGTTACGCAGTGGGGTGTTGTAGCGAGAGATAGCGAGGATGCACGCCGGGCAACCTGGAAGATCGTCGATGAGGCGGGGGTGGTCAGTGAACCGCTGGCAGACAGCGACGCGTTTGCCACCAGCCAACTGCGGCAGTTCGTCGGATGGAATGCAAGTGGCGAGCAAATGGCCGTCGTCGCTCCCATCGCGGTGGAGGAATACCAACACAAGTGGGCCGTTCTTTTCCCAGCGATTCCATCGGCCCGCGATCGCGTGCTGCTGCTCGATACGTCCAAGACTACCCAACCACAAATCGTCCACGAAGGGATGCGGATCACCTTTCCGCAGTGGTCTCCCACTGCCAATCAACTTTCGCTGTGGGGAACGTTTACCCCGACCCATCGTAGTTGGTTGTCGATCGTATTGCCTGCATCGCTCCGCCCCGGCGATCCGGCGGCGATCCTCGACGCCGAAACTGGGCAACTCAGTTGGTTGGCAATCAATCAACATGAACAATCGCAGGTTGGTCACTACTATCTGCTCAAGCAAGATTACGCCCGGGCTTGGGAATGGTACACCAAGGGAGCTGAAGGCCGAGCCGAACCACAACCGCAATCGCTGCAAGACCTTTGGTCTCAGGAGAGCCAAACGCGATTTGCCCAGGAACCTTGGTTCTTCGAATACTATTGCTTGTTCAAGCTCGGCCGACACGACGAGGCCCAGGCGCGACTGGCGAACTTTCGTCGATCAATGTCGTTCCAGTTGCCGCGCGAGGGCGAAGAGCTGCTCAACGATATCAATGCATCTGATCCGATGATCCAACGCGAACTTCAACAAACACTTGATCTGCTGACACCGCTGATTCAAGCGAGCTTGGCGGCCGAGGTCTTCTTGAGCCTGAATGCGAGCGACGATGGCGTCCAGTTCTTTCGCCAGCAGTACACGCAAGCCACGAACGATGCCGAACGATTTGCTGCGGCGATCTGCCTGACGCAGATGCTGCTGGCCTCAGGAGACCATGTCCAATACGCTACCTTCGCGACCGACGAACTACTGCCGTTCGTGGAGGGGCTGACCACCGACAAGACGTTGCCCGGCACGCTAGAAGTTCCGAGCGGCAATGACATCGCAGCTTGGCGAGAGCAAGCCGAGGGGTTGGGGCTGCTGCTGATCAGCGGCATGAGCTGCCTGCCGCTGGCATCGGCGGAGTTCCAAGCCACGCTGGACGAAGCCCAGGTACGCGATTTGCTGCCGGTGTGGGAAGCCTTTGCCCAGCGCTCGCCACTGCCGGTCGATGTGGTAGTGATCGCGATGCTGCAGCGGTTGGGTCAAGACACCAGCGACGCAGTAGCGCGATCTGCCGAAAAAGAACCGTGGCTGCCCGGGGGGGACAAATTCCAACCGCAGTCACCACAGCAGGCCGACGACATGATAGTCCAGTTGTCGCAGCTATTTCAGCAACTATCGCGATTGTAAGCAGATGGGTACCGCAGAACAGACGTTTTCGGTCCACAACGACGGAGACGGTGAACTGGTCCTGGACCCGACGTCGTTTTCCTTGCCGGCCGGTTTCGCGCTGCTGACCGCCCCCGCAACCGCCGTCGTACCGGGCGGATCGACGTCTTTCACCATCCGTTTGGACGCCGCCGTCGCAGGACAGTTTCAAGGTCAGATGTCGTTCGCCACCAACGTGCCGCACGAGAATCCGTTCCAGTTCTGGTTGTACGGGCAGGTCGCCGCTCCCGAACCGGAGGTCGTCGTGCGGTACACGGATGCCTACGGGTACGAAGAAGCGCTTTACTCAGGCTACAGCAGCGTCTACTTTGGTTCGACGGTGGTGAATTCGCCCGTCAGCCAAGCTTTCTGAATCTCCAATCCGGGCTCGGCGGCGCTCGAGTTGGATTCGGCTTCATTGCTGGTCCCCTCCGGCTTCTCCATCGTGACGCCATTCGCCACGACGGTCCCGCCCGGCGGTTCCACCGTGCTGATCCTCCAGTTGGACGCGGCGGCCAGCGGGATGTTTTCCGGGACCGCGTCCTTCGGGACCAACGACGTCGACCGGAACCCGTTCAGTTTCAACGTGTATGGCGAGGTTGGTTCCGACGTGGGCCCCCCGAGCGTCACGGTACTCGGTCCGTCCGGAACGGTGCTGACCGACGGATCGGGAGTATTCAGCTTCGGCCACACGGCGGACGGAAGCCCCACGAGCCGTACGTTTACCGTCCGCAACGACGGGACGGGGTCCTTGACGCTGGACGCCGCTTCCCTGCAACTGCCGGCAGGCTTCAGCCTGGTCACGTCCTTCGCGTCGGAGTTGGCGGCCGGAGCCGCGAGCAGCTTCACCATTCGGTTGGACGCCGGCTCGACCGGGCACTACCAGGGGGCGGTCAGTTTCGCCAATAACGACCCGTACCGCAATCCGTACAGCTTCCACGTCGAGGGCACGGTGCTCGAGCCCGCGCCGGAGATCTCCGTCCGGTATCAGACGTCCGGCGGCTACGTGCAAGAGATCTACGACGGCAACTCGACGGTCTACTTTCCCAGCACCGCCGAAGGGCAGGCGGTTTCCCGGACATTTACGGTCCACAACGTCGGCGCTGCGCCGCTGACCTTGGATCCGGCATCGCTGTCTTTGCCTGCCGGTTACAGTCTGATTTCCGCGTTCGCCACGGAAGTGGCGCCGGGCACTTCCACGGCCTTCGTCGTTCAACTCGATAGTCAGTCACCTGGCCATTTCTCGGGCACTCTGTCGTTCGCCAACAACGACGCTGACGAAAACCCGTTCGATTTCTTCCTCTACGGGTACGTCACGGCGTCTCACCCGGAGATCGCGGTGCGCTACACCGGCCAATACGGGTACGAAGAAGAACTGTACCACGGCTACAGCCACGTCGGTTTCGGCAGTGCCTCGGTCGGTGTACCCATCGCCCGGACGTTCACGGTCTACAACACGGGCCTGGCCGATCTGACGCTGGATCCAGCCTCGCTCTCGCTGCCAACCGGATTCAGTCTACTTGATGCGTTTGCCTCGCCGGTGTCCGCCGGCGCTTCGACGGCCTTTACGATCCAACTGGATGCCGCGGCGGCTGGCCAGTTCCAGGGCGCCGTGTCGGTCAGCAGTAACGCGCCCACCAGGAATCCGTTCACTTGGACGATCGCCGGCACGGTGGGCACGTCGGCCAGCGTGGTGTCCGTGGCTGGTACGCGTGACGCCGTCGAAGGGGGCCAGGTCGGCTACGTGCGTCTGCTCCGCACCGGGGATACCTCGCAGGAGCAGACCGTCTACTACAGCATCGACGCCATGGCGTCGCAAGCCACGCCGGGCGTGGACTTCTCCTACCTGAGCGGTTCGTCGGCAGCGGACCCGCTTCACGGCTCCGTCACCTTTGGCCTGGACGCCTCGTACGCGGACATCGCCGTGGTGGCGATCAGCAACGGCGTCGCCGACGGGGACAAGACCCTGCGCATCGTCTTGACGGCCGATTCCAGCGGATACGAATTGGGATCGCCCTCCAGCGCAACGATCCTGCTGCGCGAGGCCGCTGCCGGCGCTGTGCCCACCATCTCGATTGGCCGCTTGGCCGACGAAGTCCAAACGGTCGTGTTGCCGGATGCCACGGGCGGGACTTGGACCATCGCTCTGGACGGTCAAGTCAGCGATCCGCTCGCCCACGACACGTCGGCTTTGGCGGTCCAAGCGGCGCTGGAATCTTTGCCAACGGTAGGCGCCGGCAATGTGACGGTTTCCGGCACGGGACGGCCTTCCACGCCGCTGTCGATCGCATTCCGCGGGGCGTTGCGGGCGACCGATCTGCCTGCCGTCCAGGTCGATACGGCCGGGCTGTCGGGCATCGCTCAACCTGCTGCGGCCGTCGCGGTGGTGACCGAAGGCGTCGACGGCGTCAACGAGGCGTACGAAATCGTGGTCCGCTCGTTGGATTTCACCACCGACTTGGCAACCAGCGGAGGCAGCTTGCGGTTCTACTGGGGACCAGTCGATCCCCAGACCGACCCGTTTGATGACCCGCAGCGGCAAAGCCCGGCCGTTGCCTGGAACGCGCCACTGACGGAGATCGAAAACGCCATCGGACAGATCCCGCATCTAGCCGACGCGGGCGGCGCCGTCATCGCGTCGGAAGTGGCGGCCTCGCCCCAGATGCGACGTCTGCGCGTGGAATTCGCCGGCGAGCTGGGCAGCCGGACGGTCTCCGAACTGGTGGTTCACAACGATACGGGCGGGACGCCGGTGACGGACGTCGCCGAGGGATTGGCGCTGGTCGAGACAAGCCAGTTGGCCGAAGGGGCGCCGGGTCATACAAACGAAGTCCAGGCGATCGCGCTGAGCCACGCACAAGCCGGCAGTTTTCAAATCTCCCACCGCGGTCTGGCCACGCCGCCGATTGCCTGGGATGCCACCGCAGCATCGCTGCAGCAGCAGCTCGAGGCACTCGACAGCATCGGGCAGGACAACGTGCGCGTGACGGGAACGCGTGGCGGTCCCTGGCAAGTCACCTTCCGTGGACATCTCGGGGGCCGCAACGTCGAGTTGCTTGCGGTGGACGGCGCCGGCCTTGTCGGCGGACAGGCCTTGGTGACGACCGTCAGCGAGGGAGGCGCCGTCGTGGACGCGACGCAGAACGCGCGCGAAGGCTCCCAAAACGGCTGGTTCCGGCTGCACCGCACCGGCTCGCTGACCGAGTCGCTGACCGTGTATTTCGAAGTCGATCCGCTCAGTACCGCCACGGCCGGCGCGGACTACGAGACCTTGCCGGAATACGCCTTTTTCGCGCCGGGAGCAAGCTACACGGACGTGCTGGTCCGTACGATCGACGACGACGATCCGGAAGGCGACGAAACCGTGACGATCACCCTGGTCGCTCAGCCCGAGTACCTGAATTCACTGCAGTCCTACGCCATCGGCCAGCCGGCTTCGGCGACGGTGATCATCGAGGATGACGACTTCGTGGGCCCGTTGCTGCCCGTTTCCATCGAAGCTATCCAGGATGCGTTCGAGGGCGGGAGCGAGGGGATCTTCCGCATCAGCCGCGTAGCGCCCAGCAACGAAACCATCACGGTTATCTATCAGGTCGACCCCGACAGCACCGCCAGTCCGGACGATTACCACACCCTGTCCGGCTACGTGGTCATCCCCGGCGGACAGATGAGCGTCGATCTGGTGATCGTGGCCATCGACGACGACCTGGAAGAAGGCGACGAGACGTTGCGGATCACCCTGACCAGCGTGGTCAGCAGCACGCACACCCTAACCGGCCACGCGTCGGCCGAAATCCTGATTCTGGACAACGATCTCCCGGGCGCGATTCCGACGGTGCGGATCGCCGACCGGGCTCGAGCCTTCGAGGGTGGAGTCAGCGGCTGGTTCCGCCTGGCCCGCAGGGGCGTCGACCTGAGCTTGCCGTTGACCGTGTATTACACCATCGACGAGCCGCATTCCTCGGCGCAAAACGGCGTCGACTTCGAGTTCCTTCCGGGCACCGATGCCAACACCCCGGAAGGATTCGTCACCTTCCCGCCCCATCAGGACACGGTGCTGATCCCCGTGGTCCCGCTGCGCGTGCGGAGCGTCCGCTCGGATCCGGTCGCCGGAGCGGATATTCCCGGCCCGTGGTATCCGTTCACGTTCTATTTCCAGGCGCCCCAAGCACCCTCGGTCCAGACGCTGACGCTGCTGGTGGATACCGGGCCGAACGCGACCATCGAAGCGGCATACAACAGCGGCGTCCGGGTGGCCGATCAGGCCCTGAAACAGGCCCGCCAGGACG